>PUPA01000157.1 GCA_003552885.1 Natrialbaceae archaeon | reverse complement strand
CGAGGAGCTCGATGCCCTGGAGTTCGAGGAGTACGACGAGGAAGTCGGGATGGACGAGCTGCTCGGCGACGACCTCGCGGGGGCTGACGCCGGGGAAGAGACGGCCGACGCCGACGATGGCACCCTCGAGGAGACGGACGTCGACGGCGGGCCGGAGCCCGACGGAGAGACGTTCGAGGAGCCTGGTGAGGCGGCGTTCGACGGACCGGAACCCGACGAGGCGGCGTTCGAGGAACCCGGCGAGGCGGCGTTCGACGGACCGGAACTCGACGAGACGGCGTTCGAGGAGACGGAGGCGACGGCGTTCGAGGAGACGGAGGAGGCGGCGTTCGACGGGTCGGAACTCGAGAAAGCAGCGTTCGAGGAACCCGGCGAGGCGGCGTTCGACGGACCGGAACTCGACGAGACGACGTTCGAGGAGACCGAAGGGACGGAGTTCGGCGTGGACGACGGGTCCCTCAACGGCGCGTTCGGCGAGGCCGAAGACCGGGCGTCGACCGTGGACGTCGACGAACCGACGTCGGCGTTCGGGCCGGCGACCGATCACGACGACGGCTCGGGGGACGCGGCGTTCGGCGAGCCCGGTCCGTCGACGTTCGAGGAGGGCCACTCCCCCGACGTCGGTGACTCCGGGACGACCGACGCCGACGGATTCGAAACAGCCGAGGAGTCCGCAGCGACCGACGTCGAGGGGCCGGGTGGGGCCGGCGGTTTCGACGTCGAGATACCCGACATCGAGGTCCCCGAACCCGAAGACGACGCCGACCGGGGGGAGAGCGAGGTGCAGTCGATCCACGTCGGCGTCGAGCAGGTCGACGAGCTGCTGACCCTCGTGGAGGGGCTGGTGACGAACCGGGTGCGGCTGCGTCACGCCTTCGAGACGGACGCCGGGCCAAGGGAGATCCGCCGGGAGCTCGACGACTTAGACGACATCACCGCGGAGCTCCAGGAGACGGTGATGGACGTCCGACTCGTCCCCCTGGGGACGGTCACGGGCCGGCTCCCGCGGGTCGTCCGCGACGTCGCCCGCGAGTCCGGAACGGAGGTGGCGTTCGAGGTCGTCGGCGAGGACGTGGAGGTCGACCGCAGCATCCTAGAGCGGGTCGGCGACCCGCTCGTCCACCTCGTTCGGAACGCCGTCGACCACGGCATCGAGCCGCCCGAAGAGCGCGAAGCGGCTGGCAAGCCCCGCGAGGGGTCGGTCACCGTGCGGGCGGATCGCTCCGGCGACCGGGTGACGATCGAGGTCACCGACGACGGCCGCGGGCTCGACGCCGACGCCCTGCGGTCGGCGGCGGTCTCCGAGGGAGTTCTCGAGGGGGACGACGGAGTCGAAGACGAGACGGCCCACGAGCTGATCTTCCACCCGGGACTGTCGACCGCCGAGGAGGTGACCGACGTCTCGGGACGGGGCGTCGGGATGGACGTGGTCCGGCGGACGGTCGAGGAGCTCGAGGGCGCGACCGTCGTCGAGAGCGAGCCCGGTGAGGGGACGACGGTGAGGATGGACCTCCCGGTGACCGTCGCGATCGAGGACGTGCTGTTCGTCGAGCGCGGGGGCGAGGAGTTCGGCGTCCCGACGAAGGCGATCCGGGACGTCGAGACGGAGACGGCAGTCGAGCACGTCGCCGACGACGCCGTCCGGATCGACGGCGTCGAGCTCCCCGTGATCGACCTCGCGGACGCGCTCGGGACGGCCGGGGCGGATCTCGACGGCGACGGGATGTACGTCCGCGTTCGGGAGGAGGTCCGGCCGGTAGCCCTCTACTGTGGCGGGATCGACAGCCAGCGGGAGGTCGTCGTCAAGCCCTTCGAGGGCTTTCTCGGCGACGTTCCGGGGATCGGCGGCGCGACGATCCGGGGCCGCGGGGAGGTCGTCACCATCCTCGACGTGAGGACGATATGATACGGAGGATCAACCGCACATGAAAGTCGACATTCGGAAACTGAGTCTGATAAACGAGATGGCGAAAGTCGGCACGAACGGCGTCGCCGAGAACATGAGCAAGCTGACGGGCGAGGACGCCCGGATGGAGGTCACGAAGACGAACTTCATCGACGTCGAGGACATCCACTCCGGGCTCGACGCCGGCAAACGCGTCGGCGTCCGGGTGCGGCTGCTCGATTCGCCACACGGACACATCCTCGTGCTCTTCCCGGAGGGCAGCGCGAAGAAGATCACCGCGCTCATGCTCAGAGACGTCGTCGAGGACATGTCAGACGTCTCCGGGAAGATGGCCAGAAGCGCCGTCGAGGAGATGGGCAACATGATGGCCAGCGGTTTCATCGACGGCTGGGCGAACGTCTTGGGCCGTGGCATCGACATCGCGGCCCCACAGCTGGTTTACGCGCCCGCCGAGGAGGTCGTCGTCCGAACGGCGGGGCTCGGCGGCGACGACCTCGCGTTGTTCTTCGACTCCGACCTCACCGTCCCCAGCTACCAGATCGAAGCCGAGATCTACGCCTTCCCGGATCTGGGTGAGTTCGTCGAGATGATAAACACGATGGACGCGCCCACGACATGAGACTCGACGTCAACGCGCTCGGGACGTTCCACCGGATCGCCCGGGAGGGAGCCGGGCTCGCCGCCGGCCGGCTGACCAGGCTGGCCGACGTCGACACGCAGGTCGGGGTGACGAAGCTGAACTTCATGCGCGGGGCGGAGCT
>PUPA01000099.1 GCA_003552885.1 Natrialbaceae archaeon | reverse complement strand
TCCGTCGTCGTCCGCTTCGTCGTCGTCTCCTCCGTCGTCCTCGATCACGACGACGATCGAGTCGTCGTCCCAGCCCGTCCCGAGGCTGATTTCGACGACGTCGCCGTCCTCGGCCCCGTCGTCCAGCTCGAGGGTCACCGCGTCCTCGCCGTCGGCGTCGGTCTCGCCCTCGGCCGTCGCCCCGCCACCGAACGTCGCGACGTCGGTGTCGTCGACCGCGTACTCCACGTCGACTCCCTCCTGTGGCGGCTCCGTCTCCATCCTCACGTCGAACGCGTCCGCCTCGGTCGCGTCGAACGCGTACCTCTCGTCCCCGGTCGCCTCGAGGTCGGGCTGATCGGCCGTCCAGAACGCGATCCGGTACTCGAAGGTCAGCCGATCCTCGGCCCCGTCGACGCGAACGACGGCCCGGCGGTCGCCGGGATCGAGGGCCACCGCGACGTCGACCGTGAGGGTGCTCCCGGCTCGCCACCCCTCCGCGGGAGCGTCGATCGCCGCCGGTTCGTGGTACGCCCCGTCGACCAGCACCTCGAGGCCGTCCGGGTCCAGGGAGTCGCTCCCGAGGTTCTTCACGTGGAGGGTGAGTCGGTCGCCGTCGTAGTTCGCGTCGCTTTCGGCGTCGTTTACCAGGACGATCTCGGCGTCGATCGCCGCGGCCTCGCGTTCGCTGCCCCCGTCTACGGCGTCGGCGTACTCGGCTGCCCCCGTGGTGAGGACGCCGACGAGCACGGCCGCGACGGCGACGAGGGCGACGAAGAACACGAGTTGGACGATCGATTCGCGCATGTACGCCCGAGTCCCTCGCCGGGCGGAGGGCATAGTACTGACGGCCACCCCGGATCGTGGCTGCCGGTCGGACGCCGGGGCGAGCCGTCGGGTGGGTGCCGATTCGAACCACCGAACGGGAGCCGACGCGAACCGCCGGACGTGACGACGCGAGCCGCCCCGCTTATACGCCGCCGGAGCCGTACGTACGGCCATGTTCGACTCGCGCCCGGACCGCGCCGACGAACTCGTCCTCGTCGGCCGGTCGAACGTCGGGAAATCGACCCTGATGCGGGAGCTGACGGGCCATCGCTTCGAGACCGGCGGCAAGCCGGGTGTCACCCGGGAGCCGAACCACTACGACTGGGCGCCGGAGGACTTCGTCGTGACCGACCTGCCCGGCTTCGGCTTCATGAGCGGGGTCGAGGCCGATCGCCGGGAGGAGATCAAGACGGCGATCGTCCGGTATCTCGAGACGTACGCCGAGTGCGTCCTCGTCGCCGTCCTCGTCGTCGACGGGAAAAGCGCCGTCGACATCATCGATCGCCACGAGGGCCGCGGGGAGATCCCCTACGACGTGGAGATGTTCGGCTTCCTCCGGGAGCTCGGGGTCCCGACGGTGGTCGCGGTCAACAAGATCGACAAAGTCGACGACGTCGACGACCGCCTCGACGAGCTCTGCGATCGGCTCGGACTGCTCCCGCCGTGGCAACAGTGGCAGGACACGATCGCGCCGATCAGCGCCAAACGGGGGAGCGTCGAGCCGCTGTACGAGGCGATCCGCGAACGGCTCCACGAGCAGGGGCGTGACGACCTGTTGAAATTCTTCTGAGGGCGATCGGACGACCTGTTGAAGTTCTTTTGAGGACGATCACATCATCCCCCACGCGCCGAGCACGGAGCGTACGACCGCCTGGACGACGACCGCGAGCCCGAAGAGAACGAGGGCGATCCCGACGGCGATCTGGAGGCTCTCGAGGGCGACGAGAGCGATCCCGACGAGAACGAGCACCGAGCCGCCGACGCCGACGGGACCGAGCTTCCGGATCATGGGCCAGAAGTGGTCGACCGACCGATATAAACGCCGTGGTTCCCCGGAGGGACGGACCCCGGTCGACGGAGGTGATCAGTTTTAAATCGCTCCCCGCCGAACGACGCCCCATGGGAGACGACGGCGAGGGCGGTCGACGGGACCTCCGGATGCCCGAGGAAGGGGAGGTCTTCGCGACCGTCACGGACATGCTCGGTGCGAACCGGGTGAACGTACGCTGTGCCGACGGGAAAGAGCGCACCGCCCGGATCCCCGGCAAGATGCAAAAGCGCGTCTGGATCCGCGAGGACGACGTCGTCCTCGTCGAGCCCTGGGACTGGCAGGACGAAAAGGCCGACATCAGCTGGCGCTACGAGAAGAACGAGGCCGACCAGCTCCGACGGGAAGGACACATCCAGTGACGTCCCGCGGCGGAGCGGGGCGCTCTCCGGCGTACTCCCGCCGGCGGACGGTCACGATTACCGACGCTCCGTCGCGAGCGCTTTTGTCCCCGGAGCGCCTACGCGCGGTATGCGAGTCGTCACCACCCTCCCGTCGGCGACCGAGATCGTCGCCGCGTGCGGCCGCGAGCCGGTCGGGGTCTCCCACGAGTGCGATCACCCACCCGGCGTCGAGTCGCTCCCCTCGATCACGCGATCGCGGATCGACGCCGACGCCACGAGCGACGAGATCGACCGCCAGGTGCTCGAGGTCGGCGAGGAGGGCGTCTACGAGGTCGACGTCGAGACCCTCGGGGCGCTCGATCCCGAGCTGATCGTCACCCAGGCGATGTGTGACGTCTGTGCCGTCGACGAGGTCGTGATCGAGCGGGCGGTCGCGGAGATCCCGGCCGACCCCGAGATCCTGACGACGGATC
>PUPA01000225.1 GCA_003552885.1 Natrialbaceae archaeon | reverse complement strand
GACGCGTTGAAAGGCGCCGACGCCTTCCCGGAGGTGATCCCGAAATCACGGATCGAGCCCGCGTTTACCAACACCGACGTCGACCACGGCCGCTTCGAGATCCCCCAGGAGGAGACCGTCCTCGAGATCCCGGTCCCCGGCGAGCTGGCGGTCATCGACCGCTGGGAGTACGGCCGCCGGATCATCGAGGGGGCCCGCGAGGCCGGCGCGGAGGTTCACTACGACACGGTGGTCCAGGACGTCCGCCAGGACGACGACGGCCGGGTGACCGGCGTCGGGGCGACCCGGAACGGAACCCGCCTGAGCTACGAGGCCGACGTCGTCGTCGACGGGGCGGGCGCGCTGTCTATCCTCCAGGACAAAGCCGACCTCTCGGAGTCGACGTTCGACACGAACGTCACCTACACCCACTTCTGTTCGGCCTACCGCGAGATCGTCCACGTCGACGAGCCCGTCGAGTGGTCCGACGCGCTCGTGTTCAAACCGACCGAACGCTCGGCGGGCTACCTCTGGTACTTCCCGCGGACGGAGACGGAGATCAACGTCGGCCTGGGCTTCCAGATGACCGAAGAGCCGATGGAGCTCGTCGAGGACCTCAAACGCGACCTCCGTGAGCGTCCGGAGTTCTCGGGTGCGACCGTCGAGGACAAACTCGGCGCGGCCCTCCCCACCCGCCGGCCGTACGACTCGGCGGTCCACCCGGGCTTTCTCGCCGTCGGCGACGCCGCCGGCCACGTCAACCCGACGACCGGCGGCGGGATCGCCGGGGCGGCCTACGCCGGCACCTACGCCGCCGAGGCCGTCGTCGACGCCCTCTCGAACGGCGGGCCCACCGAGGACGCCCTCTGGGAGTACAACGAGCGCGTGATGGACCACTTCGGCGGCCGCTACGCCGCCCTCGACGTCTACAACGTGCTCGTGACCGCCGCGGAGCTCGACGATCTGACCGCCCTGCTCGCCGCGATGCCCGGCGAGAAGCTCGCCGAGGCGCTGTACTCGGGCAGCACGGAGCTCGGCCCGATGCTCAAGCTCCGGGCGCTGATCGACACCTGGGGCCACTGGGGGACGATCCTGCAGCTCTACCGGACCAAACAGCGCGCCGACGAGGTGCTCGACCACTACGCGACCTACCCCTCGAGCCCCGAGGCGTTCCCGGCCTGGCAGGCCGAACGCGACGAGCTGATGGCGGCCGTCTACGAGACGACCGGTGCCGACCCGAAGTACTAGCACACGCCCCGCGATCGGTTCGGCGATCGGACCGAAACTCAGGGTCCGCGGCGGTGACCGAACGGTCGAAACGCCGACGGCGAGCGTTTACTTCGACCCAGCACGTGTGTGAGCCCCACGTGGCCGGTTCGACGATCGGACCCCAAGACGCAGGGGGCTGCGGCGACGACCGGCGGTATGAACGACCCCGTCGAGTACGAGCCGATCGGACTGATCCGAACCCCGTTCGACGACCCCGAAGGGATGCCGATCCAGGCCCGCGCGGCCGACGCCGCGGGACGTCTCGAGCTCGCAGAACGGTTCGAAGCCGGTCTGGCCGACCTCGAGGGGTTCTCACACGTCGTCCTCCTGTATCACTTCCACCGGAGCGAGTCCGCCACCCTGACCGTCACCCCGTTTCTCGACGGGACGCAGCGGGGCGTGTTCGCCACCCGCGCGCCCGCCCGCCCGAACTCGATCGGGCTCTCGGTCGTCCGGCTGGCCGGCGTCGAGGCGACCACCGTCGCCGTCGAGGGCGTCGACGTCGTCGACCGAACGCCACTCCTCGACATCAAGCCGTTCGTCCCCGAGTTCGACGTCCCCACGGACGCGGCTGCCGGCTGGCTCGAGGGCCGAGAGGCCGACGGAGTCTCGGCCGACGACCGGTTCGCCGGGGGAGAGCCGGTCGATCGGTGAGGACAGCTCGGGACGGATCGGACCGTCCGGATCGGCTCGTCGAGGGCGGTCACCGGTGGCGCGGGCAGCTCACTCGCCGCCGATCCGCCGGCGGAGGACGTACGCCACGGCGACGACGAGCGCGAGGAGGGCGAGCAACCCGACCAGCGGGATGACGGCCGAATCGGGACCGCCGTCGGCGGATTCGTCGGCGTCCGTCTCGCCCTCCGTCGTATCCGCAGCGTCCGTCTCGCCCTCCGTCGTGCCCGCAGCGTCGCGGTTCGGTTCCGCGTCGTCGAGGTCGACCCCTTCGACGCGTTCCTCGACGGCCTCGAGGATCGGCTCGCGCAGCGGGCTCCCCATCGCAGCGACGACGGCCTCGCGCGTGGCGAACTGGACGGCGGGACGTTCCAGGTCGCTCCACTCGATCATGTCGGTGTCCTCGTCGGGACGCCCGATAGCTCTAGGGGTCACTCTCACGCCGTGTCGTTCACGCGACCCGGTTGTGGAGCTCCTCGCCGCGTTCGAGCCGGTCGACGTTCTCCCGGACGATGTCCCCGACGTCCCGGAAGTAATCCCGGGTGAACGCCCCACAGTGAGGCGTGACGATGACCTCCTCGAACTCCCAGAGCGGGGAGTCGGCGGGCAGGGGTTCGGTCTCGAAGACGTCGAGCGCCGCGCCGGCGATCTCGCCGGCCTCCAGGGCGTCGATCAGCGCCGCCTCGTCGACGACCGACCCGCGGGCGACGTTCACCAGGTAGGCGTCCTCGTCCATCGCCGCGAGCTCGGCGG
>PUPA01000117.1 GCA_003552885.1 Natrialbaceae archaeon | reverse complement strand
GTCCTGCTGGCCGGCCTCGCCGCGGTGGGATTCGCCGGGCAGTTCCTCTGTATCCGGCTCGGAACCGACGACGGGGAGGTCTCGGATGCGGTCCTCGTCGTCCTGTTCTGTAACGTCGGCTTCGTCGTCCCGCCCGTCCTGGTCCTCTATCCGCCGCCGTACGCGGCGCTTTTCACCCCGACGTCGGTGCTTTCGTTCGCCGCGGCCGGCGTCGCGGGGATGCTAATCGCCCGGGTGTTGATGTTCGAGAGCATCGAACGGATCGGGGCGAACCTCACCTCGCCGGTGATCTCCGCGAACGTCCTCTTTGCGACCGTCTTCGCCGTCGTCCTCCTCGGCGAGCGGGTGACCGGCCTCTTGCTCGCCGGCATCTTGCTGGTCGTGGTCGGCATCGCCGTCGTCTCCTGGGAGACGGCCGCCGAGACCGGCAACGGCGGTTCGCTTCGCGAGACCGGCGCCGCGCTGGCGCTGCCCCTCGGTGCGGCCCTCTGTATCGGAATCGAGCCGATCTTCGTCTCGGTCGGGCTCGCCGAGGGGACGGCGATCCTCCCCGGGCTCGCCGTGATGGCGAGCGCCGGCACGGTCGGCTACGTGGGTTATCTCGCCTGGAGTGGGTCACTCGGCCCCGTGCCGGTGTGGCGCCGGTCGACGGCCTGGTACGTCGGCGGGGGGATCTCGACGACGCTCGCGTTCGTCGCCTACTTCGCGGCCTTAGAGCTCGCTCCCGTCGTCGTCGTCATGCCGCTGTTGCAGCTCACGCCGCTTCTGGTCGTCGCCCTCTCGGCGCTGTTTCTCCCCCGGCGGCTCGAACGGGTCACCTGGAGGGTCGGCGTGGCCGCCGCGGTCGTCGTCGTCGGCGCGACGCTAGTCTCCGTCTCGGGGTGAGGGCTCCGGAACGACGCTCCGTCCTCCCGTCTCAGGGGTGTGCGTAGTAAGCGACGACCCGTTCGTCGTCGTCCACCGGCTCCCGGCCGTCGATCCTGGCGAAGCCGATCCGCTCGAACTGGATCAGCTCGTCGGGTTCGAGCTCCGCGACGCCGGGTTCGGCCCGGCCGGTGACGTCCCCCTCGGTCGTCCGCAGCCGAACGGGGACGCTTTCGGCGGCGGGAACCCAGTGGACGACGTCCACCCCACCCTCACGGACCACGTCGATCCCCTCGCCCGTGTACTGGAGGACGTCCCGGGTGTACAGAAACGAGCCCAGCCCCTTCAGCCAGATCCGCTCCTCGCGGCCCGGGAGATCCCGCCCTTCTATGCGGACGGCGTCACCGACGGGGATCGACCGGGTTCCCCGCTCCTCGTGGTCGGGGTGGAGCGGGGGGTTCGCCTCCTCCGGCGGGCTGCCGGCGAGCGGGAGCTCCCGGCCGTCGCGGACGAGAAAGCGCCGGTCGCTCGCGTCGTCGACGAGTTCGCGGTTGTGTGCGTAGATCGAGCTCATCGCGAGCTCGACGTCGCTGGTCGAGGTGCCGAGTTCGACCATCGCGGCCGTGATCGCCTCCCCGCGGATCCCCCGCCGTTCGAGGCTCGCGAGCGTCGGCGCGCGCGGATCGTCCCAGCCGTCGAGCTCGCCGGCCTCGATCAGCTCTCGGATCGTCGACGTGCTCATCTTCACGTCGTACGCGTCGAGCTGGACGTGTCCCCAGTGGACCACCTCGGGGTACTCCCAGCCGAAGTAGTCGTAGACGAACCGCTGGCGTTTCGCGGAGTCCTGGAGGTCGACCCCCCGGACGATATGAGTGATCCCGAGCAGGTGGTCGTCGATCCCCGACTGGAAGTCGAGCAGCGGCCAACAGCGGTACTCCGCCGCCTCCGCTCTGGGGTGTGGGGTGTCGATCAGCCGGAAGGCGACCCAGTCTCTGAGCGCCGGATTCTTGTGCTCGATGTCGGTTTTCACTCGCAGGACCATCTCGCCGGGATCGTACTCGCCGGCGACCATCCGCTCGAACTCCGCGAGAACGGTCTCGGGGTCCTTATCGCGGTTCGGCGAGGGCTCCCCGGCGTTTTTCAGCGCGGAGAACTCCTCGCCGGGCAGGTCACAGGTGTACGCGCCGCCGAGTTCGATCAGCTCGCGGGCGTGGTCGTAGTAGATGTCGAGCCGATCGCTGGCCCGGTAGACGGCGTCCGGCTCGAAGCCGAGATAGTCGACGCTCTCGAGGATCGCGTCGTAGGCGTCGAGGTCGGGTCGTTTCGTCTCCGGGTCGGTGTCGTCGAAGCGGACACAGAACCAGCCGTCGTACCGCCGTTTGTAGGTGCCGATCACCGCGGGCATCCGGGCGTGGCCGACGTGCCAGGGGCCGTTCGGGTTCGGCGCACACCGCATCCGGACCTCCTCGACCGCGTCGACTCCCGGCAGTGCGGGCAGGTCGTGTTCGTCCTCTTCCGTCTCCGCCTCGAGCTCCGCGAGGGCCTCCGGGGCGAGTCCCTCCAGCCGGTCGCGTCTCTCCTCCCGATCGAGCTCGTTGATCCGGCCGACGACGTCGCCGACCAGCCCCGGAACCGCGTCGGCGTGCTCGCGGAACGCCGGGTTCTCGCCCATCAGCGGCCCCATCACGGCGCCGACGTCCGCCTCGCCGCCGTGTTTGACCGCGTTCAACAGCGCGTGTTTCTCCGCCTCGCGCTCGACGCGCTCGCGTAACTGCTCGTCCATGCCCGGTTGGTTCCCCCCGGCCGGTCAAAACCCCCGCGGTCCGCCGACCG
>PUPA01000114.1 GCA_003552885.1 Natrialbaceae archaeon | reverse complement strand
GGGCACGATCCCCCACCACGTTGAGGGGCTTGGAGACCCACTCCAGGGTATGGAGCTTTCCCACTCGACGGTGGACCGACGCGCAGCCGAGTACCGCGACCGTGAGCCGCTGTACCCGGTCGAACGGGACGCCATCGAGACGATGCCGGCGGCGCTCTCGGCCGGCGAGTTCGGCCGCCGGGACGCTCAGTGGATCGTCAGGTGGTACTACCGTCGGTTCCTCGGGGAGTATCCCGACCGCGAACGCCGGGAGGGGGAAACGCGGTTCCGGGAGAACGGGTTCGACGAGGTCCGGGCGGCGATCGCCGACGCGGCGGGAGCCGACGATGCGGGCGAGGCCCTGGGAGCGCTCGTGGCCCTCGAGGGGGTCGACGTGCCGGTCGCCTCGGCGTTTCTGTTCTTTCTCGACCCCGAGGCCTACCTCGTCGTCGGCGAGCGCGAGTGGGCCGTCCTCCGTGCGGCCGGCGAGCTCGAGGAGCCGTATCCGGATCCACCAGACGTCGACGACTACCTGGCGTACCTCCGGACGGTCCGATCGGTCGCCGACCGCCTCGACCGTGGGCTTCCGACGCTGTATCGCGCCCTCTGGCGGCTGTGGGGCGCAGCACCCGAGAGCCAGGGTTGAGGCGCGGCGTTTTTGCCCGCGCCGCCCGAACCAGTGGCCATGTCGATCCGGGAGCTCTCGTTGCCGAACGTCGGTCCCGGCCCGGACCCGCTGTCGGTGTCCGCGCTGGTGGCCGACGCCGAGGAGCCACTCGACGCCGTCGTCTTCTTGCTCCAGCGCGACCACCACTGTGGGAACTGTCGTCGCCAGGTGCAGGCCGTCGCCGACCGCTACCCCGAGTTCCGCGAGCGCCGAGCTGAGGTGGTCTCGATCGTTCCCGAGCCCCGGGAACGGGTGGCCAGCTGGCAGGAGAGTTACGACCTTCCGTACCCGCTCTGTGCCGATCCGTCGACGACGGCTGGCGAGGCGTTCGACCAGCCGGTTCGGCTGGGACCGCTCGGCCGGCTCTCGGATCTGCTCGGCCGGATGCCCGCGGCGATCGTCCTCGACGTCCGCGAGCCGGAGGCCGTCGAGGTGGCCTACACCCACCGGGGCAACTCGACGTGGGACCGACCGGAGATCGACGAGCTGCTCGCGGCCGTCGAGGGGCTCGAGTGACCACGAGCCGGCCGACGATCCGCGTCGCGACGGCCGACGACCGACTCGCCGTCGCCAGGATCGTCGACGCCGCGGCCCTCGAAGTCGAGGGCCTCGTCCGCCGTCTCGACGCGGGGGACGTCCTCCTGGCCGTCGAGGAACGACCCAGGGCCCGTAGCGGGCACGCAGGGGGGACCACGGACGGTCGCGGCCGCGAGCGCGCCCTCGGGGCCGTCGTCCTCAAGCCCTGCGACCGGGGTGCACACGTGGTGGCGATCGCCGTCCGCCGCCGTCTCCGCGACCGCGGCGTCGGGACGGCGCTGATCGAGGCCGCCCGCGAACGGGAGGGGCGGCTCGTCGCGGAGTTCGACGCCTCGGTGACCCCGTTCTACGACTCGCTCGACTTCTCGGTCGGTCGGCTCCGGGGGGGTCGGTGCCGGGGCGTCCTGGAGGGGCCGACGGGCGGCGGCCCGTCGTCCCGACGAAAGAACTGATCGGTTCGCCCTCGAAGGCCGCTCCGTCTTCGCCTCCGCGCGTATCAAATGATTTATTATCCACCGAAAGACTCGCGGAGACATGCTCGGACGAACGGCGAACGGACGGACGGGACTCGAACGACCGACGGGCGGACGGACGGGACTCGAACGACCGACAGGCGGACGGACGGGACTCGAACGACCGACGGGCGGACGGATGGGGATCGGACGGCAAGCCGACGAGTCGACGCGGGAGGCGGTGTGGGAGGGGGGCCACCGATGAGCTGGCTGAGGGCCCTGGAGCGGATCGGACGGTTCACGAGCCGGTTTTTCGTGGCCTGGGTGTTGCTGTTCGCGGCGCTCGCGCTGTACACGCCGGGGGCGTTCACGCCGATCGGCGACTACATCTCGATCCTGCTCGGGGTGATCATGCTCGGGATGGGGCTGACGCTCACGCCCGCCGACTTCCGGCGGATCGTCGAGCGGCCCCGCGACGTGTTGATCGGGGCACTCGCCCAGTGGCTGGTGATGCCGCTCGCGGCGTACCTGCTCGTGATCGGGCTGGGGCTCCCCTGGGAGATCGGCGTCGGGTTGATCCTCGTCGGGGCCGCCCCCGGCGGCACCGCCTCGAACGTGATGACCTACCTCGGGCGGGGGGACGTCGCTCTCTCGGTGACGATCACCTCGCTGACGACGATCGCGGCGCCGCTGGTGATGCCGGGGTGGGTGATCCTCCTGGCGGGCCAGGAGATCACGGTCACGTTCGCCGAGATGGCCGAGGAGATCGTCCTCATCGTGTTGATACCGGTGATCGCCGGCCTCTCCCTCCGGTACGTCCTCGACCGGTACGCTCCGACGGCCGCCCGGGCCGGGCTCTCGATCTTCCCGGCGATCAGCGTGGCCGCGATCGTCGCCATCGTCGCGGCGGTCGTCGGCCTCAACGTCGAGAACATCCTCACCGCGAGCGCGCTCGTCTTCCTCGCCGTCGTCCTCCACAACGGGATCGGCCTCGGGGCCGGATACGGCGTCGGCCGTGCCACGGGGATGGCCGAGGACCGTTCCCGGGCGTGTGCGTTCGAGGTCGGACTCCAGAACAGCGGGCTGGCCGTGGCGCTCGCGGTCGCGTTCTTCGATCCGATCGCGGCGTTGATCCCCGCGATCTTCAGCGTCTGGCACAACGTCTCCGGGCCCGCGCTCGCCAACTACTTCACCCGGATCGACGGCGAGCCCGTGGCGGAGTACGAGCCGTCGATCGCGAGCGACTGAGCCCGACCGGTGACATCGACGGTACGGGGTGACACCGACGTTACGGGGTGACACCGATGTCGGGGAACGTACATATGGATTCGAGAGCGTATCAGGTAACGTGAGACAACTACTCTGTGTGGACGAGCCGTCCGTAGACACGAAGCCGAATCCCCGGGGTGAGCCTCGATGAGCGACCTCCCGGTGGTCCTCGTAACCGGCGCGACCGGCAACCAGGGCGGTGCGGTCGTCGACGCCCTCCTGGCCGCCACCGAGGAGTTCGAGATCCACGGGCTGACCCGTGACGCAGAAAGCGACGCGGCACGGGCGCTCGCCGACCGGGGCGTGGCCGTCGTCGAGGGAGACCTCGACGAGCCAGCGAGCCTCCGGCCGGCCGTCGAGGCCGCCGACCGCGTGTTCGCGGTGACGAACTTCTGGACCCAGGGCTACGAGCGCCAGGTCCGACAGGGGCGGAACCTCGCGGACGTCGCCGCCGACGCCGGGATCGAGCAGTTCGTCTTCAGCGGCGTCGGCAGCCACCGCCGGGAGACGGGCGTCCCCCACTTCGACTCCGCCTGGGAGATCGAGCGCCACGCCCGCGGGCTCGAACTGCCGCTGACGGTCCTCGGGCCCGTCTTCTTCTTCCAGAACCTGGAGGCGTTCGCCGAGGACGTCTTGGAGGGGACTCTCGCCCTGCCGCTGGCCGAGGGCGTCCCCCTGCAGATGATCGACGTCGGCGACGTCGGCCGGGCCGCGGCGGTCGCGCTCGCCGACCCCGACGCGTTCGTCGGCGAGTGGATCGATCTCGCCGGCGACGAGCTGACGCTCGCCGAAGCCGCCGAGACGCTCTCGCGGGTGACCGGCGTGGAGGTCGACCCCTACCACGTCCCCATCGAGGAGGCCTACGAGGGCTTCGGCGAGGAGTTCACCGTGATGTGTGAGTGGTTCAACGAGGTCGGATACGAGGCCGACATCGAGGCCGTAGAGGAGCGGTTCGGCTTCGCGTTCACGACCCTCGAGGAGTATCTCCGGGCGAACGGCTGGGAGGACAAAGAGGGGATGGCCGCGGTGCCGGGCTGGGTCAAGGCGATGCAGTGAGCCGGCCGTAGCCCACGTCCGCAGTCCCCCTCACCGACGCCCGCCATAGTCGAGAAAGGCGGACGCCGGCGTTCGGGACGATCCGGGGGACACAGCCACGTCGTGGGAGTATCGACGACCGCCATCGAGGCACCGATCATCCGGGTCGGGCGTCGGATACTACGTGAACGGGAACGCTCTCGGCCGACGTGCTCGAGAGTGAGTTCTGGAAGGTTATACGCGATCGGAGAGAACGCAGCGAAGTCGGCATCGTTGGTGAAAACCGTCGGTTCCCGATCGCGATGCTCGAACGCCAGAACGACGATCGGGATATCCTTCCGCCGGACTCCCGTATTTTGTCGAGCAGTCGTGTGTGAGCGTTCGTTCGCCGTTCATCGAGCAACGAGTCGGCGACATCGCGACTCGAGGGTGCTTCGACACGGCCGGTCATCCGGGTGATCCGCGTGAGAAACACGGATCCTCGGCGACGACCGGCCTACGACCGCCCCTCGTGATCCTCGATGGCGATCCGATCGTCCGTCACCTCGTCGAACGCCGTATCGGAGGAGACGATCGGGTCGCCGTCGGCGCACGCGAGGTGATACGCATCGAACGTCGTGAGGCCATGCCGGTCCATGTACTCCGCGGCCTGGAAGACGACGGTCTCGTCCTCGCGCACCGAGGCGATTTCGAGGATGTAGCTCAGCGCCTCCAGCCGATCGAATTCGAATCGGTCCGAGATCAAAAGCAGCTCCAACAACGTCGCCCGCGAGGTGTATATCTCACCGGCGTGCTCCTTCGCGATCGCCGCGGCGCGGTCTCCCAGCCAGTCGTCGTCTTTGACCAGCGCGATGAAAAAATCCGTATCGGCGTAGATCATTCCCGCGACTCGCCGAACTCCGCGACGGTGTCTTCACGCGCCGCATCCCGGGCGTCGCGTTTGATCTCGGCGACCGATCTCCCCTCGAAGGCGTCCCCGACGGCATCGCGCAGCCCCGCGATCGGGTCGTCCTGGAGCGGGATCAGCTCCACGCGGTCTGCGAGTTCGACGATCCGGTAGCGCGTTCCGTGTCGCTCCCTGATCTCGTGGGGGATGACGATCCGCCCGCGGTCGTCGGTCTCCGCCGTTTTGGTCATCGTAGTGGTCCTACTCGGGGAACACTCAAATGTGTTCCCACGAATTTGCGGTCGTTCCACGTGAGTGATGGGGTTCCCATGCCGTGAGTCTCGTTGAAGTCGAGGACGGGACAGTTGGGCTCGCGTACCCACCGGGTCCGGTCAGTCGAGGTTGACACGGACCGTTCCGGTGAGGGGGTCTTCCCGTTGGTAGGCGTCCAAACGACCCTGGCGACCTCGGATTCGATCAATAATTCGAGTCGAGGCTGTGACAGCGTACAGACTGTCCTCTCGCAACTAACTCGAACTGACCTGCTGTCCGAGGACGTCTTCGAGCCACTCGGTAAGTAATGGAATCGAAAGAGGGCGTCGAACGGTATTTACCTATGCCCGGGGAGGGCTCCGAACCCTCGATCTCCGCATGTCCCAGGTCCGAGGCTCGGCGGTCCTCGTGGGACGGGGAGGCTTCCAAGGCGAAACCGCACCGAATCTCCGAACCCTATGAGTGCGGCGCTATGTCCAGCTAAGCCACCCGGGCGCACTCTGGGGTTGTCGGGTGGCGTTCTTTAACCTTCCCATTCGGCTCCGCCGGCGTCGTCGAGTCCGTCGCCGGGCCCGCGGATTTATCATACGGCCTTGCGAACTGCGGGCTATGAGTACGCCGGCTGTCGTGACCGACGCCATAGACGGCGAGGAGGTCGCCGCACGCGTCCCGCTGGGTGGCGACGACGAGCTGTTCGTCACCCCCTCGCGAACGGTGCTCTACCGTGCCGAGGGGCTACTCAGCGACGAGTCGACCGAACAGTTCCCCCACGGGGCCGACCGGCTGACCGTCTCGGAGGGGCGACGCAAGACGAGACTCAGCCTCGAGTACGCCATCGACGGGACCCGGGAGTTCACCGTCCCGGCGAAACGGACCGACGACGTGTTGCTCCCGGTGCTCGCGGGCGTCCTCAGCGGCAACGGCATCACCGAGTCGGGCGAGACGGTCGTCGAACTCTACCGGTTCAGCGAGCTCACCCTGATCGTCACCAGCGACCGGCTGGTCAAACACGTCGGCGAGGCGGTCTGGGACGGCGACTACGAGGACTACGACTACGCCGACGTCACCAACCTCGCCTTCGAGGACGGTGCCGTCGCGACCCAGATCGTCCTCACGGTCGGCGACCGCCCACAGCGGATCAAAGCGCCGAACGAGGACGCAAGCGACCTCCGCGAGCGACTCAAGACGGCGCTGTTCGAGTACCACGGCGTCGACAGCGTAGCGGAGCTCAACGAGAGCCTCGGGGGAGACGAGCCCGAGGAGACGCGGGAGGCGGCCACGGCGTTCGACGACCGCCTCGAGCCGCTCGGGACGAACGCGGCCGATGGGGGGCCGGGAGGTGGCTCCGTCGCCGCGGACGAGGATCCACTCGCCGGGGCGGACGCCCTCGAACCGGACGACCCTCGGGCCGAGTCCCGGACGGGTTCGACCCCCCACGCCGCTGGCGGTGCGGAGACGCGGGGCGGTTCCGCCGACGACGCCTTCGAGGAGGGGGGGTTCCAGCCGGCGACCGCGACGACCGATCCGGAGCTGCTAGAGCGGATCGACGCCCTCGAGGTCGCCGTCGAGCGACAGGCGGCGGCGATAGAGCGACAGGCCGAGACCATAGAACAACTCATCGAGGAGCTTCGACGGGGACGGTGACGCTCTTCGACGGTGACGTTCCGTCCGCGAGGCGGCCGTCCGGACGGCGATCGCCCGACGGCCGCTGGCTCACTCGACGACGACGACCGTCGACTCGGTTTCGAGCATCTCGCCCGTCCCGGAGTAGCTGCGTTCGAACTCGACCTCGAACAGCTCCTCCCCGAGACGCTCACCGGCGACGACCAGCTCCTCGCCGTCGAGTTCGAACTCGCCGGCGTCGATCGCCGCGTCTATCTCGCCGACTTTCGCCCCGTACTCCGGCCCGAGGGTCGCGTAGTCGAGGTCGATCGCCGCGACCTCGGTCGTGATCTGCGGGGGCTCGGCCAGCCGTTCGAGCTCCCCGACGTGCATCACGTCACGGACGACTCCCTCGAACCCCTCGATAGGGCCGTAGACAGCGACCGCGTCGAGCTCGGCGTTCAGCGCGAGCTGGCGCTCGCTTTTGTACCGACGGAGCGCGGAGATGACTTCCATGGCGGCCTCGCCGGCCTCGAGGTCGGCCTCGTACCCCCGCGGCTCGGGCCACCTTTCGGTGTGGATGCTGTCGAATTCGTGATCGTCGTCTCGCGGCCCGCTTCGCTCACCGCAGTCTCGCGGTTTTACCGCTCGACTGTCCGCGGAACTTCGTTCCGCGCTACTCGAATCCTTCGAGACGCGTGGCGCCTCGCCAGCGTAGATCGACTGCCAGATCTCCTCGGTGATGTGGGGCAGATACGGCGCCCACAGCTTCAGGAACGTCCGGTGGGCGACCCGGAGCGTGTACGCCGTCGAGGCGCTCTCGGCGCGGGTCTTCGCGATCTCGAGGTAGTCGTCACAGAAGGTGTTCCAGAAGAACGTTCGCAGCCGGGTGCGGGCTTTCGCGACCTCGTACTCCTCGAGGTGGCCTGTGAGGTCGGCCACGACGGCGTCGAGCTCGGCCAGCAACCAGCGGTCGATGGCCTCGAGGGCCGCGGGCTCCTCCGGTTCGGCCGGCGCGAGCGAGTCGACCAGTTTCGAGGCGTTCCAGAGCTTCTGGAGCAGCTTCTCCCCCGCGGTGAGGTCCTTCTCGTTGTACGGGAAGTCGTCACCGACGGAGGTGCCGGCGGCCCAGAAGCGGACGGCGTCGACGGGGTACTCCGCGAGGACGTCCTCGGGGTCGACGACGTTGCCCCGGGATTTGGACATCTTCTCTCTGTTCTCGTCGAGCACGTGGCCGTTTATCAGCGTCGCGTCGAACGGCACCTCGCCGGTGTGTTCGTAACACTTGACGACCGTGTGGAACAGCCAGAACGAGATGATGTCGTGGCCCTGGGGACGCAGGTCGAACGGGTAGAGCTCGGGACGGTCCATCGTGAACCCGTCCACGGGGTCCCAGTCCCAGCCCGCGTTGATCAGGGGAGTGAGCGACGACGTCGCCCAGGTGTCGAAGACGTCCTCCTCGGGGACGAACTCGTCTGCGCCACACTCCGGGCAGGCGTCCACGCGCGGATCGTCCGAGAGGGGATCGACCGGCAGGTCCTCCTTCTCGGCGAGGATCTCGTGGTCACACTCGCTGCAGTACCAGACCGGAAACGGGATGCCCGAGTCGCGCTGGCGGGAGATCAGCCAGTCCCACTCGAGCCCTTCGATCCAGTGTCGATAGCGAGTGAACATCTTCTCCGGAAACCAGTCCATCTCGCGGCCGGCTTCTAAGTACTCCTCTTTGTGATCTAAGACCTCGACGTACCACTGTTTGGAGACCCGGAACTCGACGGGGGTGTCACAGCGCTCGTGGACTCCCACGACGTGGTCGATCTCCCGGCGGTCTCGGAGGTAGCCCTCGCGATCGAGGTCTTCGACGATGGCCTCGCGGGCCTCCTCGGTCGACAGCCCCTCGTACTCGCCGGCGAGGTCGGTCATCGTCGCGGTCTCGTCGATCGCCACCCGTAGGGGCAGGTCGTGGGCCTGGTACCACTCGATGTCGTTCTGGTCGCCGAAGGTACAGCACATCACGACGCCCGTTCCCTTCTCCACGTCGACCCGGTCGTCCTCGATGATCGGCACCTCGTGGCCGAAGATCGGGATACGGGCGGTCTCGCCGACCAGCTCCCGGTTCCCGTCGTCGTCGGGGTGGACGAAGACGGCGACGCAGGCGGGGATCAGCTCCGGCCGGGTCGTCGAGATGACGAACTCCTCTCGGGGGGCCTCCCCCACGACCTCGAAGGCGATGTCGTTGAAGTGTGACTCCTTCTCTAAATCCTCCATCTCGACCTGTGAGATCGCCGTCTCACACTCGGGACACCAGATCGCCGGCGCCTTCTTGCGGTACTCCCGTCCCTTCTCGTAGAGGTCGAGAAAGGAGAGTTGGGAGATCCGCTGGACCCGGGGCTCGATCGTCTTGTACGTGGAGTTCCAGTCGATCGAACAGCCGAGTGCCTGCATCTTCTCCGTGAACTCGGCCTCGTACTCCTCACAGACCTCCCGGCACAGCTGCTGGAACTCCCGGCGTTCGTACTCCTGGTGACGGATGTCGAGTTCCTGCTCGGTCAGCCGTTCGCTCGCGATCCCGTTGTCGTCGTAGCCGAACGGAAAGAGCACGTCGCCGTTCGCCATCCGCTGGAAGCGCGCGGCGAAGTCCTGAATCGTCGAGCCATAGAGGTGGCCCATGTGGAGGCTCCCCGAGACCGTCGGCGGCGGGGTGTCGATCGTGTAGACGGTGTCGGGGTCGACTCCCGGCTCGCCCTCGTAGGCGTAGGTCTCCGCCTCGATCCACCGCTCCTGCCAGCGGGGTTCGACGGCGTCGGGATCGTAGCTCCCTTCGAGCGTGGGGTCTTCGGTTCGGGCTTCCTGTGGCGTCTCCGTGCTCATGTTCTCATCGCCCGGCGAGGGCGTCGTCGGTGCGTCGGTCGAACGGGCCGTGGTGATCGGTAGGTCATCACTCTGGTGGTCGTCGCTCGGTGAAATTCGGTCGGTGACGATACATCCGTCGAAACGGGTTGGTGATACGGGGCTAGAGCGCCCCTACGAACACGGAATCGCGCGAGCGAGCGACGCGGCCGTCCGTGGCCGACACGGCGTCGATCATACGTACCCCTACTCCCGGCAGTCGTGTTATGCGTTTCGCGTTCGCCCAGGGGCTGACCGGTTTCGAGACGGCGGGCGTGGGAGCCGACTGCTTCGGCCGCTGGTGGGGGGACGGGCGGCGCGGATCGGCGCCGTCTCACCCGCCGACGTTCGGGCCAAGCGTTTTCTCCGGGTGCGTTGGAGCCAACCCCGATGAGCCAGCAGCTACCGTCGTCGTCCGGCGTTCCACGAGCCGATGGGTGGTGACCTCGCCGGGCGATACGCCGACGCCCTGGTCGCCCACAGCACGCTCGTCGTCGTCGCTCTACTCGTCCTCACCGCCGTCGTCGGCGCCGGGGCCGTCGTCAACGAGCCCGAAGACGCCGGGATCGGCGAGTTCGAGACCGACTCCGATGAGCAGGCCGCCCTCGAGTACGTCGAGGCGAACTACGCGGCGGACGACGGCGTCGTCAGCCAGATCGTCGTCCGCGAGGAGGGTGGTGACGTCCTCACCAGGGAATCGTTGCTCGACGGCCTCGCCTTCCAGCAGGATGTCCGCGCGAACGAGTCGGTGAACGTCACCATCGACGACGACGGCTTCGTCGGCCTCGAGAACGTCGTCGGCACCGCCGCGTTCTCCCAGGGGGAAGTCGACGCCCTCTCCGAACGCGGCGAGGAACTCGGCGAGCGCGAGGCCGAACTCGAGGCCAGAACCGAGACGCTCGAGGCCGGCCTCGACGAGGTCCGGGACCTCCAGCGCGAGTACGAGGAGCTGGCGGCGACGACAGCCGAGGACGACCCCGAGAGTGAGGCGGCGGTGGCCGACCCCGAGGTCGAGGCAGCCGCGGCCGAACTCGAGGCCGAGATCGACGCGGTCGTCGCCGAGACGGCCGACGCGGCCGAGGTCGACGACGAAGGGATCGACGAGTACGAAGCCGCCGTGACGGAGGCCCGAGAGCTCGAGGCCGCCATCTTCGGAATCGAGCAAACCACCGACGACCCAGAGGCGGTCCCGGAGTACGGGGAGCTCCAGGAGGCACTCGAGGGCGTCTACGCGGCGGGGACGGTGGGCGTTCTCGAGGACGAATTTGAACAGCTTGGCGAGTCCTTCGAGGACCTCGAGGCCCAACAGGAGGCCTTCGAGGAGACGATCGAGGACGGCCCGTCGCTCGACGCCCAGATCGAGGCGCTCGAGGAGATAGACGAGGAGGCGTTCGAGGACCTGCTCGCGGACGTGCTCGACGACGGAGCCGACGAGAACGCGACCGACGCGGGCGCTGGGGTCGGCCCGGCGGGCGGCGACGACGCGGTCGAGTTCCTGTCGGCGGAGTACGACTCCGGCGAGCGCGAGGCCGAGGCTCGGATCACCTTCCTCTTCCAGATCGACGACAGCGGCGAGGACGACGAGCCGGAGGCGGCCTACGACGCCCAGCTCGAGGTCAAGTCGCTGTTCGACGACCGGTTCGACGACGGCTTCGTCTTCGGCCAGGGAATCACCGACGCGGCCTCGGCGAGCGCCGTGGTCGACAGTTTCGCGATCATCACGCCCGTCGCGCTCGTCCTCGTCCTCGGCATTCTCGCGATCACCTACCGGGACGTCGTCGACGTCCTGCTCGGGCTGGCCGGGATCGGCGTCGTGATGGCCTGGCTCGCCGGGCTCCTGGGCTGGCTCGAGATCCCGACGAGTCAGCTGTTGATCGCCGTCCCCTTCCTCCTGATCGGGCTCTCGATCGACTACGCCCTCCACGTCGTCATGCGCTATCGGGAGGCTAGAGCCGGAACGCTCGACGTCTCGGGCGACGACGCGACGGCCGCTCGAGCCAGCGCGGACGGGGGCGACCCCGCGGACGCCGACCGCGCGGTCGTCCGGGGGGTTCGAACCGGGATGGCCCTGGGCATCGGCGGCGTCGTGCTGGCACTCGCCGCGGCCACCTTCTCGACGGGGATCGGCTTCCTCTCGAACGTCGTCAGCCCGTTGCCGGCGATCCAGGACTTCGCGATCCTCAGCGCGGGCGGCATCCTCGCGACGTTCGTCGCCTTCGGGATCTTCGTCCCCGCACTCAAGGTCGAAGTCGACGGCGTGCTCGAGAACCGCTTCGGTCGGGACCGGGCGAAGCCGCCGTTCGGCGTGACGCCGGGGCCGATCAACCGCGCCCTCGGCGGCGGCGTCGAGCTGGCACGTCGTGCGCCGCTTGCAGTCGTCGCCGTCGCCCTCCTGCTCGCGATCGGTGGTGCCTACGGCGCGACCGGCATCGACACCGAGTTCAACGAGGCCGACTTCCTGCCCGAGGACGCTCCCGAGTGGGCCAAATCGCTTCCCGGCCCGTTCGCGCCCGACACCTACACCATCAGCGACGACGCGGAGTACCTCGCGGACAACTTCCAGGACCCCGACTCCCAAGCCGAGATTCTGATACGCGGGGACGTGACCGATCCAGCCACGCTGGCCGCGATCGAGGACGCTCGAGGCGACGCCGCCGCCACGGCGACGGAGGGCACGATCGACGCCCGCTCCGACGGGACGGCCGCCGTCGACGGGCCGCTGACCGTCTTCGAGGACGTCGCCGCCGACAACGAGACGGTCGCCGACGAGCTGGACGCCCGCGATACGACCGGCGACGGCGTCCCCGACGAGGACCTCGAGGTGCTGTACGACCTGCTGTACGAGGTCGACGAGGATGCGGCCGCGACCGTCCTC
>PUPA01000139.1 GCA_003552885.1 Natrialbaceae archaeon | reverse complement strand
CGAGGAGGACGGCGACGAGTGCCGCCGTGACCGGCTCCCCCCGGGAGAGAAAGTACACCGCGGCGGCCGCGCCGAGGGCGAACGAGAGGGCGAACGACGCCGCCGCGAGGCGTCTGCGACGTCTGACCCGTCCGTCTCCGCTCATCGCCGTTCACCCCGGTGTCGTCCGTCCCGGACCTCACTGTCGGCTCCGTTTCGGACCCCGCCGTCGGCTCCGTTTCGGGCCTCACCGTCGGCTCCGTCCCCGACCATCGGCGACGGTTGTTCCGGAAGGGACATAACCCTCGGGGTCCGGGCGCGTGAGCCGGCCGTTCCGGTCGAACTCGGCGGCGTGAACCGGCCGTTTCGGTCGGAGGCGACCGTCGCGGATGGTTTATGTAACTCGCCCCACATCGGCCGTCATGACCGATCACACGGCCCGTGCGGAGTTCGACACCTTGCGGGAGGTTCGCGTCCACGAACCCGGTTTCGAGGCCCTGCTCGGCGCGATCGACCCGGAGGCGAACCACTTCGCGCGGCCGTTTTCCCTCCGTGAGGCGAGAGCCGAACACCGGCTGATCGTCGAGACGCTCGAGGACGCCGGAGTCGAGGTCCGCCACCTCCACGAGGATCTGGAGGGCTCACTTTCGGAACTCCTCGAGGTGGCGGTCGACGTCGACGACCCGTCCACACTCGACCGGGAAACGGTCCTCGGGAACCTCGAGGGGACGAGCGCCTACGAGCGCCTCCAGGCGGCGCTGTTGGGACCGACGCTGAGTCGGCTCCCCGACGGGCCGCCGTCGGCGGATGCCGAGGGAGCCGCGACGGGCCTCCGGATCGAGCGGGCGGCCACCAACGTCTACTTCCAGCGCGACTCCCAGATACTCGGGGACCGCGGTCCGATCCTGCCGCGACCGGCGACCGCGACCAGACGGCGGGAGCTCCCCCTGATCGAAGCGGCCTGGGAGGGAGCCGGCGCGGAGTTCGTCCACCGAACGAGCGGGGGAGAGACCCTCGAAGGTGGGGACTTCCTCCCGGCTGGCGAGTTCGCCCTCGTCGGCGTCTCGGCGATCGAGGACGGCCGGGAGGTCGTGCTCCGCAGCTCCCACGGGGCTGGGACGGAGCTGCTCCGTGAGGGCGCCGTCGGCTACGAGGAGGTCGGGCTCGTCCGACCGCCGCTTTCGGCCGACAAACGGCTCGCAGCACGCCACGACACCTCCTCGCGGCTGCTCCACCTCGACGGCTGGCTCAACGTCGCCGCCGAAGGGCTCGCAGTCGCCCGGGAACCACTCCTCGAGCCGGCGACCGTCGAGGTGTTCACGAGGGGGAAAGAGGGGTACAGCCGTCGGGGCACCGAGAGCCTCGCGGCGTTTCTCGACCGTCACGGTTACGAGGTGATCGACGCACCGTACCCCGAGCGGTGGGCGACGAACTTCCTGACGGTCGACGACGGACGGATCGTGGCGATCTACGAGACCGACGACGGAGGCTACGATCCCGGGAACAACCGGACGATCGAGCGCCTGAAAGCCGAGGGCGTAGAGGTACTGCCGGACGGGCAGGGGTTGAACCCCGAGAACCTCACCAACGGCGGCGGCGGAATCCACTGTATGACCTCGCCGCTCCGTCGCGGCTGAGCCCGCAACCGTTTTGTCGACCCCGTCCGACCGCCGTCGTATGCCAGTCGGCGTCGACGAGGCGGGGAAGGGGCCGGCGCTGGGATCGATGTTCGCCGCCGCGGTCTCCGTGGCGAGCCGCAGCTCGCTCCCGGAGGGGATCGCCGACTCGAAGCGGCTGTCGCCGGCCCGTCGGGAGACCCTCGCCGGACGGCTCCGGGAGGCAGGCGGGATCGACGTCGGCCTCGTCGAGATCACGCCCGACCGGATCGACGACCCCGAAACGGACATGAACGGCCTCGCGGTCGAGGCCCACGCGCGGGCGATCGACGACGCCGTCGACGAGGTCGAGCGTCCCCCTCACGTCGTCTGTGATGCCTGTGACGCGGACGCAGACCGGTTCGCCCGCCGGGTCGCCGACGCCACCCCCGTGGCGGCGACCGTCGAGGCGTTCCACGGGGCGGACGACGAGGATCCGCTCGTCGGCGCGGCGAGCGTGATCGCGAAGGTCGAACGGGACGCCCACGTCGCGACCCTCGCCGAAGAGTACGGCGACGTCGGCAGCGGCTACCCATCGGATCCGACGACTCGGCAGTTCCTTTCGGCGTACGTCGACGATCACGGCGAGCTGCCGCCGTTCGCCCGCGCCTCGTGGGCGACGTGTGTGGACGTCCTCGCCGCGGCCGACCAGCGCGGGCTCGAGGAGTTCTGACGGCAGAGTCACAGCCACGACGCCGTCGGCGATCTAGTCCCCGGCCTCGACTCCCTCCGAGGCCCGTCCGATGCCGCCGTCCCCACAGACGACGACGATTCCGGCGCTCGAGACCCGGACGCCGTGGCCGACAGCGGGGAACTCGACCGTCGTCCTGGCTCCACGGGTGCGGGCGTGCTCTATGAGCCGTCCGAGCGATTCGAGATCCACCCGGTCGTAGAGCGGCGTCAGCTCGGTCGCGGGGACGTTCAGAACCGCCGAGAGGGCGTCGACGATCGTGGCGGCGGGCTCTTCGGGATCTGCGGGATCGAAGCGGCCGCGGGCGATCGGTCGGCCACGGTCACACTCGAGAGAGCGGTTCGGATCTCCGTCGACGGGGTTCGTCATCGGTCGACCGTAGGTCGCCACGGCCGGTAACTCCGGTGGTGAACTACGTCGGGTTTTATCT
>PUPA01000227.1 GCA_003552885.1 Natrialbaceae archaeon | reverse complement strand
GGTCCGCACACAGAAGCGAGGTCGCAATCGCGGCGTTGCCGACCGTCATCCCGAGCTGGGCGACCGTCCCCTCGAGGGCGGCTCCGGTCAGCTCGGGGGCGCCGGCGGGAAACGGCGTCAGCGCGGGCAGCTGTGGGGTCGGGACGCCCGCGACGTAGACCGCGACGATGGCGCCACCCGCCAGGACGACCAGCGCGCTCTCGCGGAGCCGTCCCACGGCGGCCAGTCCGAGGACGGCCAGCAGACCGACGGCGGCGGTTCCGGGATCCCCGACCGAAAGCGAGACCGCCGCCTCGATCAAGAGGAGGGCGACGGCGAGCTGGATCCCGCGGACGACGGGCTCGCCGACGACGCGCTCGATCCGGCCGACGAGGCCAAAGCGTGCGGCCCCGAGGAGGACCACCCCGGCGAGCAGGCCCGCGGCCGCCAGCTCGGCGTACGTGAGCACGCCGGCGATCGCCAGCCCGACGAGCGCCTTCATCGGCTCCACCGAGAGGGGCATCCCGTAATGGATCCCCCAGACGATCTGGAAGACGCCGAAGGCGACCAGCGCGTGGGGCAAAGAGACGCTCGTGGTGAGCGCGAGGGCGACGAGCAGCGGGAGCACCGTAACCGAATCCCCTACCGCGCCGGTCGCCTCCCGGAGGTCGAAGACGAGGTCGTCGGCCTTCCGAAACTCCGACTGATGGGCCACTAGAGCCCGTCTTTCGGGGCCAGACATATCACTGTGTCGCTAGCTGCGGTGGATTCTCTCCGTCGAGAGTAGTAACCACATGTAGGTACCCGTTCGTCCAGCCCGGATCCCACGACGGTCCACGGCACCGGCCACCACCAGCCATTTATACAATCCAGTGATACGGATCCGTATGAGACGACCGGCACCCGACCGTCGACCGATCGGGCTGACGATCGCGGGCAGCGACTCCGGGGGCGGCGCGGGGATCCAGGCGGACCTCGCGACGATGGCCGCCGGCGGGGTGTACGGAACGAGCGTCGTCACCGCCGTGACGGCCCAGCACACCCGTGGGGTCGAATCCTCCCACGTCCTCCCGCCAGCGGAGGTCGAGGCCCAGCTCGAGGCCGTCCTGGACGATTTCGACGTCGGCGCGGCGAAAACCGGGATGCTCGCGACGACGGGGATCGTCGAGAGCGTCGTCGACGCCGTCGGGGAGCTCCCGGTTCCGCTCGTCGTCGACCCCGTGATGGTCGCGACCTCCGGCGACCGGCTGCTCGACCCCGCGGCCGAACGCGCCTACGAGGCGTTGATCGCCGAGGCGACGGTCGTCACCCCGAACGCCGACGAGGCGACAGTGCTCACCGGGATCGAAGTCACGGACGACGAGAGCGCCCGGGAGGCCGGCGATCGGCTGCTCGGGATGGGTGCCGAGGCCGCGCTGGTAAAAGGTGGCCACGTGCCGGGGGAGACCGTCGTCGACCACCTCGTGACCGCCGACGGCGTTCGGCGGTTCGAACACCCCCGGATCGACACGGCGGCGACCCACGGCTCGGGCTGTACGCTCGCGGCGGCGATCGTCGCCCGGCTGGCCCGCGGGGAGTCGACCGACCGCGCGGTCGCCGGCGCGACCGACCTGCTGGCACGGGCGATCCGCTATCACTACGACGTCGGGCAGGGGCCGGGGGCGGTCAACCACACAGTCGAGCTCCGCAACGACGCCGCCAGGGCACGGACGGCCGAAGGGGTCCGATCGGTCGCCGACAGACTCCGTGACGGGCTCGCCGGCCTCGGCCCCGAGTCGGACGTCGTCGGGGCGACCCCGTACGCCGAGTCGATCGACGACGTCGCGGCGGTCGGGGACGGGGCCGACCGGCCGGCCGGGGAGGTCCGGTTCGGGACCGACCGGCGGCTGGCTCGGGACGTACTCGAGGCGCGCGAGACGGCTCCGGAGCTCCGTTTCGGAGCGGCGATACGGTTCGACGAGGGGATCGACGCGGCGCTCGCGGAGCTCGGCTGGTCGATCGCGGAGGGGAGGGAGCCGCTCACCGCGGAACCCGCCGTGACGGTCGACCGCGAGAGGGGGACGGTGACGGTGCTCGCCGGCTCGGCGTCGACGCTGACCGACCGGCTGCTCGCGCTGGCCGCGAACGTCGACGCCGACGGCTCGGATTGATCACCCCGGCCACGAGCGTCGGGCCGATCGCCCTGGCTGCGAGCGTCGGCGCCGATGGATCGGACCGATCGCCCCGGCCGCGAGCGTCGGCGCCGATGGATCGGACCGATCGCCCGCGGACGGCGACGGGGCGAACGACCAACGCTTAACACCTCCGGGATCCCAACGACGGCTATGAACGGAGGACGCCGGCAGTGAACGGGGGGAGCGTGCGGTGGTGAACGGACGGGACGTCGGGAGGCTCGCGATCGTCGTCGCCGGCGCGGTGGTCTCAGCCGTCGTCGGCGTCGCCCTCTTCGTGGTCTACCCGGAGACGCTCGCGGACCTGTTCGGGGTCCTCGTGGCGCTCGTGGTGGCACTCGTCGGGATCAAGATCGCGGGCTCGATCGCGAGCTCGGCGCTTCCGGGCTACGACGTCGCCGAGGTCGCGGTGGAGGGGCCGATCAGTCGCGACGGGGGCTCCGGCCCGCTGCCCTCCAGCCCGCGGGCGACGCCCGCGGACGACGTCGTCGAACAGATCGAGCGGGCGGACGCGGACGGGAGCGTCGACGCCCTGCTCGTGAAGCTGAACACCCCCGGCGGCGAGGTCGTCCCGAGCGACGACATCAGGCTCGCCGCCGAGCGGTTCGAGGGGC
>PUPA01000016.1 GCA_003552885.1 Natrialbaceae archaeon | reverse complement strand
TACGACTCGAGTGGCGTCTTCGCGCTCTACTTGCTGTTGAACGTCGGCGCCGCGGTCGCGTTCGGCTGGGCGGGGAGGCTCGCCCGTCGGTACGAGGTGACCGCCCTCCAGGCGGTGGCGCTTCTCGGTCGCGGCCTCGCGTTCCCGGCCGTCGTCCTCCTCGGCACGGGGGGCGCGCTCGTCGGCTCTCTCGCCCTCGGGACCGTGTTCGTCCTCGTCGGGATCACGTGGGCGGTGATCGCAGTGACCGCGGCGACGCTGGTGAGCCGTCTCTCCCCACCGGTGATCCGCGGGGAGGCCCTCGGCGTCTACGGCGCACTCGTGGCGCTCGCCGGAGGGGTCGGCGGCCTGCTCGGTGGGACGCTGGCGGCGAGTGGCTACGTCGTCGCGTTCGGGATCGCCGGGGCCCTCGTCGGCGTCGGTGCCCTCGTCGTCGCCCTGCTCGGCCGTCGGACCGCGGCTGGCACCGCGGCCCGGGAGGGGGCCGTCGGGGCGGGCTCCGGTCCGTAGCCCGCCCGGCTCGGCGGCGAGCGCCCCCGGGCCACGGCGGGTGTCGGCCCCACGACCACCGTTTCGCCTGGAGCGTCCCGACCGTCCGTCGACGCCGTACCCGACGTGGTCGGAGCCAAGCCGCGTCGAAAAACCGCGCGAGAGGACGACGGCCGGTGCCGGTCGGACGTACAGTACAATGTGAGTTTCACAGCGTCTGACGCTGTGAGGGCCTGGTTGTGCAGTCGAAACGAAGGGGTGGGGGTCGCCCGGGAAGCGGCGTGTTTTTGCCCGCCGGACCCCTCCGGTCGGACGTGACGAGCCTCGAAGCCGAGCTCGACCGGGCCCACGGGCTGTCGGTCGACGAGCTCGCCGACGCCGTCGAGTCGATCGGCTTCGAGTGTACCCGCTGTGGGGCCTGTTGTCGGGGCTACGGCGAGGACGAACACACCGCGACGGTGTTCCCCGACGAGGTTCGACGGATCCAGGAGCTCGACCCCGCCTACGACTGGCGGGACGTCGCCCGACCGATGCCCTACGGGCTCCGTGAGGGCGTCGACGGGCCGACGGGGGCGGCCCTCGAGTGGGCGCTCGCGACCGACGGCTGTGGTGACTGTGTCTTCTACGAGGAGGACGACGGCGTCGGCGCCTGTGTCGTCCACGGGGGCCGCCCGCTCGTCTGTCGGACCTACCCGTTCAGCGTCGTCCTCGGCGACGACGCGCCGGGGGAGCCGATGGGCGAGGTCGTCGATCGCGAAGGGGCCGTCCGCGCCCACGAGTGTGAGGGGCTCGGTCGGGAGATCCCGCGGGCCGAGGCCGAGGAGCTCGCCCGGACGCTGAAACGGCGGACGATCCGCGAACTCGAGGAGGCGATCGCCCTCCGAGACGCCTACGAGCCCGTCGACGTCGACCCCGGCGAGGTCGTCGTCCACGACTCCGAAGGGGTGAAACGGGCCGACGGGACCGTCCGTCGGTCCCGGACGGAGTGACGCCGCCGGATCGGTCCGACGGCGTGAGCCGTCGATCACCCCCCGCCCGGCTCGCCGTGGGTGACCCCGTCTCGCGCGTCCGCGTGCATCCGCCTGATCGCCGCTCGCGCGGTGGCGCCGTCGTAGCCGAAGAGGACGCTCTCGCCGTAGGCCGCGGTGACCTCCGTCGCGTGGATCAGGTTCTCGACGTCGACGTTCACGGCGTACAGCTCGACCGAGAACGGCGTCTCCAGGGCGCTCTCGACCCCCCGGGCGATCGTCTCGAGCCAGTAGGTGGTCGCGTACTCGAGATCGTAGAGCGGGACGACGAACTCGTCGACGTGGGGCTCTAACGCCGGCAGATCGAGGCCGGCACGCTCGTGGAGGTGTCCCGGATAGGGGTCGGGGTAGAGCGTGAGGTAGGTCCGGCCGGGGATCCGGTCGGTCGCCGCCGCGACGAACTCCGTGATCACCTCCGCACGCCAGACCGACCGCTCCTCGTGGTCGCTCGCGGCGAACGCCTCCCGGCAGGCCTCACAGTGACAGTACTCCCCGCGCGGGAAGCCGACGTCGTCGAGCCGGAGGTCGCCGCTCTCGGCGACGCAGTCGTCGACGATCTCGAGTAACCCCTCGCGGTACTCCGGACGGCTCGGACAGACGTAGTCCCAGTCGAAGTAGGGTCGCTCGCGGGTCGCGGGCCGGCCGGCCTCGTCGACCGGCACGAGCGAGGGATCGGCGTCCGCGGCCGCGTTGTCGCCGAAACAGGAGACCATGTTGACCGCCCCCGGGATGGGCTCGGCCGACCGGCCGGTGACGTCTTTGACCTCGTAGAAGCCGCGATCGAACTCCGGCCAGCCGACCTCCTCTTCGTTTCGCGTGACGACGCCGTACATGGCCGAGATTGTGACGCCAGCGGCCTAAGCCGTTCGGTCAGGAGATCGGTTCGTACTCCACCTCCGGCTCCTCCCCGTCCCCGGTGAGGAGCTTCCAGAGGAGGACGACTGCGAGCAGTGCGACCGTGAGCTTGAGCAGCCGAGACATGGTTCGGCTCTCGACCGGGACCCACTTATTCCTTCGCGCCGGCTTCTCGACGCGAAAGTGCGTGGTTCGACCCTGCAGAGTACCGGTCGTCACATCCCTGGGGCACCAGACGCACACAGTATGCCACAGAGAACCCTCGGGGAGAGGTCTTCTCAGAACATCACTACGATGCTCGAGTTGATTGGCACACCGAGACACTCGGTCGGGAGGAACTTCGAACAGAGCTCGTGAACGGATTGGCACGATCTCGTCCAGAGACATCAGATCCGGATCTCGATGCAACGTGTCGACGTGACCGTTTCG
>PUPA01000078.1 GCA_003552885.1 Natrialbaceae archaeon | reverse complement strand
GTGCTCGAGGTGCTCGACGACCGGCTGGCGGCGATCGAAGACGAGATCGAGACGACCCGGCGGGGCGTCCAGGAGCTCAAACGAACCGAACACGCCGAGACGTTCGACGAGGAGGCCCTCGATCCCGACCGGGAGTCGACGCGGCTGGCGATCGACGACGCCGGGAGCGATCCGACACCGATCGAGACGGCGGACCCGACCCCGCTGGAGGCCGGCGGCTCGACGGGCGAGCGGACGGAGCCGACGCCCCTGGAGGGGGAGACGGAGCCGACGCCGGAGGGGCGCGGGTCGACGCGCGATGAGCGGGGGTCGACGCCGGACGGGCGAGCGGGGACGGCGTCCGGGGGGACCGACGACGCGACGGCGCGGGCGGAGCCGGGGGACGCCCAGGGATCGAACGACGCGTTCGACTGGAACGAGACCGACGCCGAGTCGACGGAGTCCAGTAACCGGTAGACGCAGTCGGGGGGCCGGTCGACTTCGGCTCGGGGCCGTCACTTCTCGACGATGCTCTCCTCGACGGCCTCGCCGAAGTGGCGGGCGGTGTCCTCGTAGTAGAGGGCGAGCTCGTCGCCGACGGCGAGGTCGGTCACCGCCGTCCGGCCCTCGCGGGTGGCGACTTTGATCGTCTCGGCGTTCTGGAGGAGGGTCTCGACGCGGTCGCTGCCGACGTCCACCGCGAGGCGGAACATCGGCCGTTTCTCGATTTTCACCCGACCGACGATCGCCTCTCGGCTCTTGCCGTCGAGGTCGACGACCTGGACTTCGTCGCCGCTTCGAAGCTCAGAGAGGTACTTCGTGCCGCCGTCGGGGGTACGGACGTAGGCGTGGACGGCGCCGGCGTTCACCCGAAACGGCCGGGACGCGACGTATGGGGAGTCTGCGGTCTCTGCGTGGACGAAAAGCAGCCCGCGGGACATCGAACCCACGAGCATCCCCTCGTCGTCCTCGAGGAGGCTCCCGGTGTCGACACAGACCCGGTCGGCGGAGCCCACCCGTTCGATCTCGACCAGCTCGCCCCACTCCAGGTCGAGCCGTTCGCGGTCGGCCTCCTCGCGGACCGCGACCGTCCGACGGATCTCGTCCGGATCGTCGGCGTCGAGCAACACGGCGTCGGCACCGATCTCGAGGGTCTCGAAGGCGGTTCGGGCCTCCTCGGCGGTGGTTACGCCCGCGATCAGCTCGGTCTCCTCGCCGATGCGGGCGATCAGGTTTTCGAGCGGGATGATCGTCCAGTCCTCGCCGACGACGATCGTGTACTCGGCGTCGTCGGCCGCGGCCTCGGCGAACTCCTCGTAGGCCACGTCGAGGATCCGGACGTAGGCGCCGCCGGCGAGCTCGCTCGAACGCCTGAGCGCCGAGAGGTCGGCCGAGCCGGAGTAATCGGTCGGGAGGTCGATCGTCCCGTCGCCCTCGCCGTCCTTGCCGACGATCAGGGCGTCCGGGACCGGCCGACCCTCCCCGCCCTCGGCGTCGTCGATCACGGTCACGTCGGCGTCGGTACGAAACGCCGCGACGCCGATCTCCCCGAGCTCGCGAACGCGCGGGACGTCGGCTTCGTCGACCAGCACCCAGTCGGCGCCCGCCTCGAGCGCGGCGGTGATCCGTGCCCGTCTGTCCTCCCAGTCGCCGACGCTGTCGTCGGCTTTCACCCAGACTGCTCTGCTCATGGGTCGCCCCTCGCAGGCGGGCGGCTTGAACGTGGCGGATCGAGAGAGTGTGGCCGGCCCGGGGGCGCGTCGACGCCCGTCACCAGCCCGAGAGGGTCGCCGACACCGGCTCTCGTCGTCTGTTTTGCCGGTTTCCGGACGGCTTACGCCCGTCCCCTCGACGTCGAGGGTATGGCCGAGACGATCCCCGATCCGGGCTTCGGCACCGCAGGACACGAGGGTCAAAGCTGTGTCGAAAGCGTCAGACGGGCGCTCGAGGCCGGCTACCGCCACGTCGACACCGCACAGATGTACGGGAACGAACGCGAGGTCGGCGAGGCGCTCGCGAGCGCCGACGTTCCCCGCGAGGAGGTGTTCGTCGCGACGAAAGTCGATCCGCCGAACCTCGCCACGGACGTGATCGAGTCGACGGAGGCGAGCCTCGACCGGCTCGGGGTCGAACAGGTCGACCTGCTGTACGTCCACTGGCCGTTCGACGCCTACGAGCCGGCGGAGACGCTGCCGGCGATGGACGAGGCGCGCGAGCGCGGGTTCACCCGCCACGTCGGCGTCAGCAACTTCACCCCGGAGCTGCTCGAGGAGGCGCTCGGGATCCTCGAGTCGCCGATCATGGCCCACCAGATCGAGGTTCACCCGTGGCTCCCCCAGCGCGAGCTGGTCGAACTGGGCCGCGACCACGGGATCACCACGGTCGCGTACTGCCCGCTGATCAGAGGCGAGGTGACCGGGATCGACGCGCTCTGTGCGCTCGCCGAACGCCACGGCGCGACGCCGGCACAGATCGCCATGGCCTGGTTCGCCGCCAGAGACGACGTCGTCCCGATCCCGAAAGCCACCGGCGACCACGTCGAGGAGAACCTTGCGGGCTACGGGATCGAGCTCGCCCCGGCGGAGCTCGATCGGATCGACGCGCTAGGGCGGGGCGAGCGACTGATCGATCCTGAGGGGGCGGCCTGGAACCGGTGATTCGGAGGGTGCCTGGAACCGGTGGTCCGGAGGGTGCCTGGAACCGGTGGTCCGGAGGGTGCCTGGAACCGGTGGTTCGGAGGGCGCCTGTGGGCCGACAGAGCGGGCCGCAGCCACAGTCACGAATTGAGAAGGCTTACTTTACCCCATCTCCACGTCCCGGCTAATGGGTCGATTCGACGTACCGGAGCTCGAGTACTCGCGGTACACCAACCGCCAGCTTCTGCT
>PUPA01000136.1 GCA_003552885.1 Natrialbaceae archaeon | reverse complement strand
CTCGCTCGTGGTCTTCGACCGGGAGAGCGCACTCCGGATCGTCGAGATCCTCCTCGGGGACGCCGACGGGTTCGACGGGATGACCGAGAGCGCGATCACCGAGGTCGGCCACATCATAAACGGCGGCCACGTCGACGGCTGGGCGGACGTACTAGAGACCGTCGTCGACGTCTCGACCCCCGAGTTCGTCGAGGGGTCCGGCCCGGAACCGTTCTTCGAGGGGATCGACGCCCCGACGGGCGACGACCTGGCGATCCTCTTTCGGAGCCGGATCGAGGCCGTCGACACCGAGATCGGCTTCGATCACTACCTCTTTCCCGACCGCTCGTCGATGGCCACGCTGCTCGATCGCATCCGGACGGGCGAGGGGATCGCCTACGACAAACTCGAGGGGTTCGATCGGATGGCCGAGCGGGGTGCCGAGGAGGTCGCCGAGACGGTGACGACGATGACGGGGATCGAGACGGCCGTCGAGATCCGCCGGCTCAACTTCGTCGCCCTCGAGACGATCCCACGGACGGTACCCGACGGCCGGCTGGTCGGGATCGCCCTCGAGTTCGACGGCACGCCGAGTGGCTACCTGCTCTTTCTGTTCGACGAGGAGTCGGCCCACGCGGTCGTCGACGCGATGGTGCCCGGCGGCGCCGACGGCGACTCCTTCGACGGGATGGCACGCAGCGCGATCACCGAGCTCGGAAACATCATGGCCAGTGGCTTTCTCGACGGCTGGGCGAACGTGCTCGGGACGACGATCGACCACTCGCCCCCGGAGTTCGTCCACGACATCGGCGCGGCCGCAGTCGATCCGATCGTCGTCAAACTGGGCGAGAGCCAGGAGTTCGCGTTCGTCTTCGATACGGTCATCACGGCCGACGGGCGCGAGCTCGACTGTGAGGTGTACGCGATCCCCGACGAGCGCGATCTGGAACGGGCACTCGACGATCTGGAGGTCGACCGCGTCGAGGAGGCGCCGACGACCGCGGAGTTCGAGAGCGTCGAGGGGCCATGAAGACCTACGGGACGGAGCCGACGGTGCCGGATCCGGTCCAGGTCGGGATCGCCGAGCTGGCGGTCGTCGAGGGGACCGACACGCTCAAATCCTACGGGCTCGGCTCGTGTCTGGCCGTCGTCCTCTACGATCCGGGAACGGAGGTCGGCGGGCTCGCCCACGTGATGCTTCCCAGCGGCGACGACGTCGACGGCGCCGACCGGAAGCCCGGTAAGTACGCGGACACCGCGATCCGGGCGTTGCTCCGGCGGATGGTCGAACGCGGCGCCAACTACGTCGACGTCGAGGCCAAGCTCACCGGCGGCAGCGACATGTTCGAGTTCGACAGCTTCGGTGAGAGCGTCGGCCGGCGAAACGTCGACGCCGCACGCGCGGAACTCGAGAAGCTCGGCGTGCCGATCGCCGCCGAGGACGTCGGCGGCTCGCGCGGGCGAACCGTCGAGTTCACGCCGGCGACCGGCGCCGTGACGGTGAGGTCCTCGAGCGAGGACGTCGGGGTGTGCGAACTGTGACCGGCGGTCGGAGAACGCGTCGGGAGAAGCGAGCCGCAGCCGGGGGAACCGCGACCGACGCGGTGAGCGAGCCGTGACCGACGACGGCTTCGAGGCGGTGCTCGAGCACGTCGAAGCGGAGCTCGGATTCGCCACGAGCCACTACAACGACAGCTACCTCGACCGACGGATCTCCGCGCGGATGCGTCGGACCGGCGCCGGGAGCTACCGGGAGTACCTGGGGCTGCTCGAGGCGGACTCCGGCGAGCCACAGGCGCTGCTCGATTCGATGAGCATCAACGTCACCGGCTTCTTCAGGAACCCCGAGGTCTGGGAGATGGTCGGTGAGGTGCTCGCGGAGCTGTCGGCGGAGGACGGACCGATCCGGATCTGGAGTGCGGCCTGTGCGGACGGCCGGGAGCCGTACTCGCTGTCGATGCTCGCCCACGCCGACGACCGGATCGACGAGGATCGCGTCGAGATCCTCGCGACCGACATCCACGAGGGAGCCATCGAGACGGCCCGACGCGGCGTCTACGAGACATCACGGACCGTCGACGTCGGCGAGCAGCTCGCATTTCTGGACGATCCCGACCGCCACGTCGAACGCTCGGGGGATCGCTTTCGCGTCCGCGCGCACGTGAGACGGCCGGTCGACTTCGAGCGACACGACCTGATCAACGACCCCCCGAAGTCGGGGATCGACGTGGTCGTCTGTCGGAACCTCTTTATTTACATCGACAGCGCGTACAAGGAGTCGATCGTGGGAACCATCTCGACGGCGCTTCGTCCGGGCGGACACCTGGTCATCGGGAAAGCCGAGACCATCCCCCCGGCGCTCGCCCCGGCGTTCGACGTCCGGGAGAGCCGCCTCCGGATCTACCGACTGGCCGACCCGGAGCTCATACCGGCTGACTGAGTTGGAGCTCGACCGGCTACGTTGTGAAAACGCCCCGCCGGGGCTCTGCAGTTTCGTCCGACGCCGTCAGCGGGGAGGGTCGCGTGAATCAGCGCTCCCCGAAGGTGAACACGTCGTCCTCGCGGGGTCGCTCACCAGCGTCTTCCTCACCGGTGCCCTCGTCGTCATCTCCGGCCTCGTCGGAACCCTCCGCGTCCCCGCCGTCGTCGGCATCGGGATACGTCAGCGGATCGACGTCGTCGGTCCCGACGGCCTCCTCGACCAGGGGGGCCTCGACGGAGGAATCCGTCCCCTCGGTCCGTCGGTCGTCACCCTCCGCCTCGATGCCGTCTCCCGTTTCGATATCGTCTCCCGTTTCGAGGCCGTTCTCTGCTTCGATGCCGTCCTCGGTTTCGATAGCGTCCCCCGCGTCGATACCGTCCTTCGCGTCGGAGTCGTCGACTCCCGG
>PUPA01000149.1 GCA_003552885.1 Natrialbaceae archaeon | reverse complement strand
CGAACTCGCCCGGATCGGGGGCGAGGCGGGGGGTGGCGCGAACGAGCCGGCGTGGACGACCGACGACGTCCTCGGGCGGTTCTCGAACCTCGGCGAGCGGGAACACGCGTCGGGAGGGGCATTGAGCGGCGGGGAACGGCAGATGCTCGCCATCGGCCGGGCGCTCGTGAGCGACGCGCGCACCCTCCTGCTCGACGAGCCGACGGAGGGGCTCGCCCCACGGATCGTCGACGACGTCGTCGAGACGGTCGAGGAGCTGAGAGACAGCGGCCTCACGATACTCCTCGTCGAGCAGAACGTCCACGTCGCCCTCGAGGTCTGTGAGTACGTCTACGTCATGGATAGCGGGGAGATCGTCCACGAGGGGTCGAGCGAGGCGCTCGCCGACGACGGGGAGCGACTCGACCGACACCTCGGCGTCGGTCGGTGAGTTCCGCGACCCGGCGTCGGTCACGACGGTGCCGGAGACGGCCGTCCGGGAGTGTCGTGACGATACCCTGGATCGTTCGACGTGCGCCCACCGTGAGCGCGTGAAACTAAGGTCTTCGGTACGCATACGAACAGTAAGAGGACAAATCGTAAGGGCACTGTCGTCTCAGAGGGTGGACGGTGACCATCAGTGACGGAGGTCTCTAACACGCGAGCCGACGAGTTGAGGACCGGCGGGAGCGTAGAGCCGGACAGGGCCGAGGAAGGAGGTTCGATCACTCTCGAGTTCATGATCCGCTCTAGCTCGCCGGTCGCGGGCACCCCGACGGAGGCCCTCGACGCGCTCTCTCACCTCCGGGCGCGCGACCGCATCGACGGCTTCGAGGTGATCCGCTGGCCGGAGAAGGTGGTCCTCGGTGAGGGACGGACGGACGTCGTCGAACGGTTCGAGTCCTTCGAACGCTGGGCCGAGGAGTGTGGACTCAGCGTCCGTCCGGCGTTCGAGCGACGGACCGTCCGGCCGTTGCTCGGCGGCCACCGGACGGAGCTGCGGACGCCGGTGATGTGTCTGGCCGTCTACGCGGACGACGAGCTCGGCGGCGTCTACCCCTGTTCGGACGGCGAACGGACCTGGAGTGCACACGGCTTTCTCGAGCGCTGTCGCGAACACGGGGAGGTTCCCCTGGTCCGCACTCGCGGGGAGTCGCCCGCCCCGGGTGAGTAGCCGGCCGACCGCCGCTCGCCGGGCCGATGTGGACGGCCGAACCGGTGACTCGACGCCCCCGTCACCCACCCGAGCCGACGAGTCTGTGACCCCGTCACTCACCCGAGCCGACGAGTCTGTGACCCCGTCACGCGGTCACCGCCGGCCGGATCGCGTAACTTTTTGTGGCGCTCTCCCAACTGCGGGGTATGGTCGACGTCCTCGACAACAAGCGTTCGGCGACGCGGTTTCGCGTTCTCGTGGAGATCGCCGAGCGCCAGCCCGCGGTGAGTCAGGGCGAGATCGCCGAGGAGGTCGGCGTCACGAGCCAGGCGATAAGCGAGTACATCCGCGGGCTCGTCGACGACGGGCTCGTCGAGAAGGAGGGACGTTCGCGGTACCGGGTTACCAAGGAAGGCGTCGACTGGCTGTTGACCGCGGCGGAGGACGTCCGTCTCTTCGCCGACCACGTCACCGAGGACGTTCTCGGGGCGATGGGCGAGGACGCCGCGGTCGCGGGCGCCGACCTCCCCGAGGGGGCCGACGTCTCGCTGTCGGTCGTCGACGGGCTGTTACGCGCCGAGCCGGGCACCGAGGGGCCGGCGACCGGCGTGACGACCACGGCCGCGGAGGCCGACACCGACGTCGGCGTGACGGGCTTCGAGGGCGTCATCGACCTCGAGCCGGGGACGGTCACCGTCTGGCAGGTGCCGTCGGTCCGGGACGGGGGCTCCCGTGCGGCCGACCCCGAGCGGATCGCCGACGGCTGTGGGGACGCCGAACTCGTCGTCGCCGCGGGCGTCGAGGCCGTCGTCGCCCTCCGGCGGGCTGGCGTCGAACCCGCGGTCACCGTCGCCGCCGCCGACGTCGCCGTCGGCGCCGCCGAACGGGGACTCGACGTCGGCGTCGTCGCGACCACGGACGTCGTCGGACGGATCACCGACACGCTCCGGGACGCCGACGTCGCCTACGAGGTTCTCGAGGGGCGGTGACACGGAGTGGACGTCGGGGGATCAGCCCCAGAGCTGGATCGAGACGACGGCGAGTGCGGCGAAGACCACGGCGGCGCCGAAGCCCCAGGCGGCCTCGATGTCCGGTGCGCCGATCAGCATGCCGATCCCGCCGAGCGTCGCCAGCGCCGCGAGCCCCAGCGTGAGACCGAGCCCCTTGTCGGTCGCCGACTCCCTTGGGTCTGCCATGGCCTGGCGTTGTGGTGGGGGACTCTTAACTGCACCCGTTTCCGTCGGTGCCGGCTTCCGTTTCCGTCGGTGCCGACTGACCCCTACTCCTCCCGCCGGTCGCCGGCCCGTGAGGGCTCGACGCCCGTCCCTTCGGACGTCGGTGAGCCGGCCCCCTCGACGGAGAGGCGACCGCTCGTTCCGTCGAAGACGTGGTGGCGGTGTGGGTAGGCGAACTCGACGTCGGCGTCGGCCAGCCGTTCGTAGAGACGCGTCTGGACCGCAGAGCGAGCGACCAGCAGCTTGTACGGCTCGGTGACCCAGAACCGAAGGATCAGCCGGATCCCGTCGTCGTCGAACTCCTCGACGTCACAGGTCGGCGAGGCGGCGTACCGGGCGCTGCCGATCCGGATGTCGGGTCCACCGGAGATGACGCCGTCGGCGTCGCGGGCGGCCCGCTCGGCGATCCGTCGGGCGGCCTCGAGGTCGCTCTCGTAGGTGATCTCGAACCGCACCGGGATCCGCGTCCGTTCGTCCTCCGCGGAGTAGTTCACCACGTCCCGTTCGTGGAT
>PUPA01000247.1 GCA_003552885.1 Natrialbaceae archaeon | reverse complement strand
GGATCGTCCCCGAGCGCCGGATCCTGCTCTACTGTAACACGGCCCGCCGGATCAGCCACACGTACACGGTCCTCCGTGGACTCGGATTCCCACGGCTCGCGTTCTACGAGGGGAGCCTCACCGAGTGGGAACGGGAGGGGGGCCGGATCGAGACGGGCAACTGACGCCGTCTGCCGCGATCGCTCCCCGTACGAACGAGAGGTTCGTGCGGGAGACGTCCGTGTGAACGAGACGAGCCGTTGACGCTCGGCCCGTCGACGACCCGCTCTCAGTGGGGGTGTCCGTGTTCTTCCGGAGGGGCGAGCGCCCGCTCACACCGGACGTTCGTGTAGTGTGATTGAAACATCTCGACGAAGTCGGCTTCGGGGTCGAACTGGTGGCGCTGGATGCAGCCGACGTCGCCCCCGAGGAGGTGGATGCTCACGCTCGGCACGTCAGAGGAGGTCTCGACCCGGTGGATGTCGTTGTTCGGGGGGACGAGTTCGTAGAAGTCCCCACGCTCCATCTCCTCGGTGCGAACGTGTTCGAGCTCGGCGTGGCCGATGTGGGCGCCCCCGTCGTCGACCCGTCGGTAGAACTCCTCGGTCTGGGTTCCCGAGTAGATGCCCACGAGCCCCCACGCGAGGTGGTCGTGGACCGGGGTCGACACCCCCGGCGGGAGCGCGAGGCTGAAGATCGTGAGCTTCTCCGGTCGCCGGTAGAGCAGCCACTGAGCGATCTCCCCGCCCATCTCACCCCTGTCGTCGTACCCCTCCGGAACCAGCCCGTCGTACGGCTCCGAGAGCCACCCCTCGTCGGTCAGCAGCTCCCGGAACGGCTCGTAGAGCGCCTCGACGAGCGCCGGGATCTCCTCGTGTTCGTTCGCCACCTCGTCGACCGTGTCGACGAACGAGCGGATTCGCTCGTTGTCGAGGTACCACTCCTCGTCCATAGCCCGGAGGTAGACTCCGGGCGTATTAAATCACTGTGGCGAGCCGGACGCCGGGCCCGCGACGAACCGGAGTCCGGGGGTGGCGTCGGGGAACTACCGCTCCTGTGAGATCGGGTCGAACTGGTCGACCGGCGTCACGGAGTAGTCGACGGTGAGGACGTCCTTCGTGGCCCGCACCTTGCCGACGAACGTCGAAATCTCCTCGAGTCCGCCCTCGAGGACGAAAAGCTCCATACAGTAGTGGTCGCCGACGTGGCTGTGGAAGTTCGAGGCGACCAGCTCCTCGTTCTCGTGGCGCAGGTGCATCATCCGCTGTTCGACGCTCGTGGTCTCGTAGTCGAACAACACGGTGACGATCCCCATCAGCTCGCGGTCCTCGAGTCGGACGTCCTCGAACTCGCCGAGGAGGTTCCGCGCTGCCTCCCTTACTACCTCGCTTCGGCCCGTGTAGCCGTGTTCCTCGGCGAACTGATCGAGCCGCTCTAACAGCTCGTCCGGCATCGAGACGCTGACGACTGCCATGTAATAACTGAGACGCGTTCGACTATTAAGGCTTATCATCGGGGCCGGCGGCGACGCCGTCTTCGGCGAGCCGGTCGGCGATCCGCCGGGCCTGCCTGAGCCGCCCCGGGAGGCCGATCCGGGAGGTGTAGTTGCCCGCCAGCGTGATCCCCTCGGGGAGGGAGACGTCCGCCAGGGCCCGCCAGGAGGTGTCGAACGCCGGGATCACCTCCGGGAGTTTCGTCACCTCGAGGACGTCGGCGTCGGCGCCCACGACCGTCCGAAACTCCCGGCGGGCCTGCCGGCCGAGCTCCGCCGACGATCGTTCGAGCGCGTCGGGGTCGGAGCTCCCGCCGAGGTAGACGGTGTAGAGGTCCTCCCGGCCGAGGAGGCTGTGGTTGAACGTGACCCCGCGGGTCCGGAGGGGCTCGTCCCGGCGTACCTGGTAGCCAAATCCCTCCCGGTCGGCCGCCGAGTCGAGGAAGGCGAGCGCGAGCGAGTTGTAGTGCAGCTGCCGGAGCCCCTCGGCGTTCGCTCCGTCCAGTCCCTCGAGAACGGTCGCGGCCGCCGGTGCGGGCACGGTGAGGACGACCTCGTCGACTTCGACGCGCCGGCCACCGGCCTCGAGGACGTACCTCTCCCCGGCCCGACGGACGGCACTCACGGTCGACGAGAGGTGGACGTATGGGCGGTGGCTCTCGTACAGTGCCCGGGGTAGCCGCTCCATCCCGTCGTCGAAGGAGACCGGTGGCGGCGACTCGCCCCGAACGAGCCCGTCGACGGCCGCCCGGAGCAACGAGCCTTTGCGCTCCTCTACAGCGAGCAGCCGGGAGAGGGCGTGCTCGGCCGGCATGTCGGCCGGATCGGAGCCGTACAGCCCGCCGAACAGCGGCTCGACGACGTTCCGGTAGGCCTCGGAGCCGAGTTTGCGGGCGAACAGACAGGCCGCCCGCTCGTCGGCTCGTCCGGGGGCCGTCAGCGGTTCGGCCAGTAGCCGCAGCTTCCCCCCGGTCGAGAGCAGATCCGTCCGGAGGAATCCACGGACGCTCCGGGGCACCTCCCGGAGCCGGCCGTCGGCGTAGACGTACAGCGGGAGGTCCCCGTCGGCGATCCGTAGCTCCCGCCAGAGGTCGAGTTCCGTGATCAGCTCCGCGAGCTCGGGGACGAGCCGGGTTCGCTGGGGGCCGTACTCGAGAACGCGTCCCTCGTGATAACCCGAGCGAACGACGCCGCCGGCTCTCGATCCGGACTCGAAGGTGACGACGTCGACTCCGCGGTCGGCGAGGTAGTGGGTCAACGCGAGTCCCGTCGTCCCGGCACCGACGACGCCGACGCTCATCGACGGACGAACACCCCCTTCCCCCGGCGACGGGAGGGATCGACGCGGTGACGGAGGGGGCCGACACGATGACGCTCACCGGCCGGTGTGTAGTCCATACGACCGGCTTCGGGCGCTCACACCTACCGCTTTCGGTACCACG
>PUPA01000254.1 GCA_003552885.1 Natrialbaceae archaeon | reverse complement strand
GTGGGTCGGTACAGATGAGCTTCTCGAACTCACAGGCCTCGAAGGACTCGACGTGGTGGCCGGCGAGCTCCAGATAGAGGAACTCCTCGCCGATCCGGCGGATGTCGTTGCCGTCGTACTTCTCGTCCTCGAAGAGGATGCCGAAGCTGACGTCGGCGGCGTCGAGGATCCTCGCCAGCGATCGGGCGACCGTCTTGTTGCGGTCGTCGTAGCTCGGATAGTCCCCGACGTACCAGAGGTAGTCGACGTCCTCCTCGCGAGCGTCGGTCAGCTCGAACTCGAGTTCGTCGGCCCAGTCGGCCCGGGCCCGCGGTGGGTCGCCGAACGTGTTGCCGTGTTGCATCAGGTTGCCGAAGACGTCCTGGACGTTCGAGTCGACGTCGCCCTGGTCGACCATCTGGCGGTTCATCCGGGTGAACGAGTTGAGGTGTTCGATCTCGACCGGACAGGCGTCCATACAGGCCATACAGGCCATACAGGACTCCATCGTCGAGGTGTCGATCACCGAGGTGCCGCCGTCGGCGACGATCGGCTTCTGCCCGCCGTCCTCGAGACCCTCCCGGTAGGACTTCAGGTCGAGGATCACGTCCCGGGGGTCGAGCGGCCGGCTCGAGGCCTTCGCCGGACAGACCGACGAACACCGGCCACACTTGGTGCAGGCGTCTTGGTCGAGCAGCTCGCGCCAGGTGAAGTCATCGAGGGACTCGGCGTTCGTGGCGTCGAGGTCGGCGGGGACGTTCGGCAGGCGTCTGCCGGCGTCCGGATCGCGAGTGACGACGTTCGCGAACGAAGAGAGCATGTGAAACGGCTTTGCGTAGGGGATCCACGCGATGAAAAAGAACGCGAGCAGGGAGTGAGACCACCACGCCCACCAGTGGAGCGACGCGGCGAGGGACTCGGACATCCCCATCGCGCCGAAACTCATCCCGAGGCCGTAGCCGACGAAGCTGACGACCTCGAACTCGGGCATGCCAGTGCCGTAGATCCGCAGCCCCTGGAGGAGGAAGCCGCCGACGCCGAGGAAAAAGAGCGTCCAGATGAAGACGTCGTCCTCGAGGGAGGTGTGTTTCCCCCAGAGCCGTTCGTTTCGGACCCAGTAGCGTCGGTACATCGCCATCCCGATCCCGACGACGAACAACAGCCCCATCGCGTCGACCATGAACTGATAGGCGAGGTAGAACTCGCCCACCCAGAAGCTATCGCCGAGGAGGATTCGGTAGGCGTACTCGTCGAAAAAGAGGATCGTGGTGGCGATAAACAGCGTCAGAAAGCCCCAGAGAATAAACGCGTGCATCAGCCCGCCGTAGATGTCCCGGTCGAACTGTTTCTCGTTCGAGAAGACGATCTTCGCGGCCTCGGAGATCCGTCCCGGAAGCCCGTTCAGCCGGTCGAACGGGTCCGCGTCGCCCTCCGTGTACCGCGCGAATCGCCGGTAGACGCCGTAGAGAAAGATCAGGATGGTGACGGCCGCGAGGTAGTAAAACAGCGCCTTTTCGGCGCTGCTTATCCCCCAGTACGTCTCCCTCGTGATCTCCGCCTGTGCGACTATCATGTGTGAGTTGCGGGCCACCCGTGACTTAACTCTTACCCGGGGTCGAATCGACCCCGGTAGCGTCCCCGGGGAATTCGAACCGAGTTTCAAGTTTACGGTTCGTCCGTCGCCGGTCGAGGACACGCCACGTCCGTCAGCAACAGCCTTATTAGCCCGTCCGTCGCGAGTGTCCATCCATGGACGAGAAGACCGAACAGCTCCGGGATATCTTCACGAGCGTCACCGACGAGGAGTCCGTGACCGAGTCCCAGGACGACACGCGTGGATCGCTAGAGCGTGACGAGCGGAGCATCGACGAACGCCTCGAGGGGGTCGTCGGGCGCATGCGCGAGCGGTACGGTTTCGAGGTCGGACTGGGGACTGAGGAGCTGGTGGCCGTCGCGAAACGGTTCTACGCCGACGAGAGCGACGACGCGATCGCCGACGCCCTCGGCGTCGACACGGAGGAGGTGTTCGAGGGCCGGCTCGCCTTGCACCTCGTCGACGAGGGGGACGCCGACGGTGTCGACCTCACCGCGCTCCGGGAGGCCGACGACGCGACGCTGGCGGCAGAACACGGCGTCGACGTCGACCGGATCCGGCGGTACCGCCGGATCGCCGCCGCCCGCGAGCGGTCCCGGGCGGCCAACGACCGCTACCGCGAGGAGTTCGACGACCTCCTCGGGGACACCGGACTGACCACGCGGATGGCGAGGGACGTCCGCGAGGACGGCCTGGAGGACGCGACCGAGGGGATGGAGACCGACGTCTCGTTCTAGGCCGGATCGACGGACCGCGGCGGCCGGGAACGGCTACCCGTAGACGAGGACGTGGAGTGCGCCCATCGTCAACAGCGCGCCGACGACGGTGTTGATCGCGGGGAACCACCAGTACGCCCGGGAGACGCCGACGGAGGTGAGGGCGACGACGGCGATCAGCGCCGGATAGGCGAGCATGAGCGCCCCGAGCCGGGGATCGACGAGCCCGAAGCCGACGGCCGCGCCGAGCCAGCACAGCCCACAGTAGAGGTAGGTCCGCCCCTCGCCGAGGGCCGTCGCCGTCGTCCGGATCCCCGCGGCCGTGTCGGGTTCGATGTCGGGGATCGCCGAGAACGTGTGCATCCCCATCGCCCACAGCCAGGCGCCGGCGACCGCCGCCGCCGGAGGCTGGGCGCCGGCGACTGCGGCGTAGGCGGCCGCCCCCGGCGCGACGTACAGCCCGTTCGAGAGCGAGTCGAGAAGCGGCGTCGTCTTCAGCCGTGCCGGCGGCGCGCTGTAGGCCGCCCCGAGCGCCAGAAAGACGATCATCCACGGCCAGGCGGCGGTCGGGAGGACGGTGAGCGTCGCGACCCCGGCGGCCGCGGTCAATGCGACGAGTATCGG
>PUPA01000037.1 GCA_003552885.1 Natrialbaceae archaeon | reverse complement strand
TGCTCGTCGCCGATGCCGTCGACGACGGCGAGCGGGCGAACGCCGAGGCCGCGATGGCGAAGCTGTTCGCGAGCGAGGTCGCAGAGGAGGTGACGAGCGAGGGGATCCAGATCCACGGCGGCTACGGCTACACGACCGACTTCGACGTCGAACGCTACTGGCGGGACGCCCGACTGACCCGGATCTTCGAGGGGACGAGCGAGATCCAAAAACGGATCATCGCAGACGAGCTGCTGCCGTGACTACCGAACGGGCTCGACGTCCAGCTGGGCGGCCACGAGGGCCGTGTGGACCGTTCTGAGGTCGGTCCGTCTGATCGTCGCCGCGGCCTCGAACAGCTCGCGGGCGTCAGCGACGCGGCCGGGTCGGGCCGCGAGGTGAGTCAGGACGAAGCCGTCGGACGGGACCGCCTCGACCGCCTCGAAGTCGGCCCGCTCGTAGAGCGCCGCGAACTCGCCGGTCACCGACGCCAGCAACGCGTCCGTGACCACCCCGCCGGGGTCGTCCGCCGGTAGCTCCGGCTCGGCGGGATCGAAGTACGTCTCGAGGTCGACCACGCCGGCGTCCTCGTACAGCGTCTCGGCGAGAGCGTCGTACACCGGCTCCGCGAGATAGAGCCCGAGCAGGGTGAGTCGGTCGCCGTCGGTCATGCCCTCGGATTTCGCCTCCGGGTGCAAAACGCTGACGTCCCACGGCGACGGCCGGACGACGACGGTCTGCAGTCGGACGGCGATGGTCTGTGGCCGGACAGCGACGGTCCGTGGCCGGACGGCGGCTGTGGCTGACCTCCGGCGTACCGTCACCTACTTTTATACCCCTTCCTAACCGCGAGCAATGGAGCTACTCGAGCGGCGTCGGGCGCTGATCGAGGAGCGGCTCGTCGAGGTGGTCGACGGCGTCGAGCCCGACCGGCTCAGAGACGAGGTCCGCCACGCGGCCCTGTCGGGGGGAAAGCGGGTCCGTCCGACGGTGACGGTGCTGGCGTGTGAGACCGTCGGCGGCGACGTCGAGGACGCCGTCGACTTCGGCGTCGGCGTCGAGCTGGTCCACAGCGCCTCGCTCGTGATCGACGACATCATCGACCGCTCGAAGCTGCGCCGGGGGACCGCGAGCGCGTGGATGGCACACGGTCACGGGCCGGCGATCGTCACCAGCGACGGCCTGCTCGGGGAGGCGTTCGCGCTGTTCTCGACCGATCCGGACGCGATGGAGGTCGTCGCGGAGGCGATGGTCGAACTCGGCGTCGGCGAGGCCACGGAGCTGACCGCTCGGCCGACGACGGAGGCGGAGTACATGACCCTCGCCAGACGCAAGACTGGCGCGCTGTTTCGCGCCGCGGCCGAGCTCGGTGCCATCGCGGCCGGCTCGGACGGCTTCACCGTCGAGGCCCTCGGCGAGTACGCAGAAGGGGTCGGCGTCGCCTTCCAGATCCGCGACGACGTCCTCGACGCGGTCGCCGAGCCCGGGACCCTCGGCAAGCCGACCGGCCACGACGCCGAGATGGACCGCCCCTCGCTCGTCCAGATCACGGACCTCTCGCCGACGGGGGCGAACGGGCGCGCGCGTGCGGAAGCCGACCGCGCGATCGAGGCTCTAGAGACCGTCGACGTCGCCGATCCGGCGGCCAGAGACTACCTCCTAGAGCTGGCCGAGTTCGTCGTCGAGCGCGAGCGATGATCGGTGAGGTCAGGCCGGCTCACCCGAACAGGTAGTTCGTCACCGGCCGCCTACTTCCTCACCGGTCGCCTCGCCAACTCACCCGAACAGGTAGTCCATCACCAGCCGCTTGAGCAGGCCGTCCCGACGGCCCTCGTGGGTCTGGACCATCACGGCGGTACAGTCGACGCTCTCGACTAAGCTGTCGCTCGGGCGTCCGAGCAGCCGACCGCTGATCCCCGTCCGGTCGACGCCGGTGATCAGCAGATCGGCCGGGGCGGTGAACCGCGCGAGTCCCTTGACCTCGTCGTCGGCCTCGACGATCGTCGACCGCGCGGGGACGGTCAGGATCCGCAGTAGCTCGTTGTGGTACTCCTCGATCGTCCGACGCTGGCTCTCGGGTGGGTCGGCCGGGATCGCCTGGAGGAGGTTGATCTCGGCGCCGGTCTCCTCGGCGATCGCGTCCGCGATGAGCAGCTTCAGCGGATCGTAGGCCCCACGGTTGGCGACGACGGCGATCTCGTCGGCTCCGTCGAACTCCCGGTCCTCGACGAGTACGACGTCACACGGGGCGTTCTCGAGGATCCAGTCGAGCTCGCCGCCGAACAGCCGCCGGTGGAACTCCGCTCGCCGTCGCTCGAGGACGATGAGGTCGTACCGCTCGTAGGTGGCGAAGTCGACGATCGCCCGTTTGTGGTCCTCGCTGTCTATCTCGCGGTACTCGACGCGGGTTTCGGGGCCGGCGTGGCTGACCTCGGCGGACGGGAGCTCGACGCCGCCTGAGGTCCGAGTCAGCGGGTCGTCCGAGGGCCGTGTCCGCGGGCCGACGGCACTCTCGGGGAACCACGCGGGGGCATCCTCGGGCTCCGTCGGGAACCAGTCGGGTACCTCGCGGTCGATCAGTTCCGCGTGGCGCTCTGCGAACACGCGGTGGGGGACGTCGAGGAACTCCACGACGGAGACGACGGTGGTCCGCAGCCGACCCATGTCGGTCGCCATCCGGAGCATGTCCCGTTTCGCCCGGTCGGAGGTGGACTCGGTTATCGCCACGAGCACGTCGTACTCGGCGTCGCTGCCGAACAGCTCGCGGGTCCGGGAGACGGCGCTCTCGCCGATGTTCCGCCGGACGGCGTCCCTGGCCGCGCCCTCGCGATCCACGTTCTTGCGGGCGTAGAGGTAGTAGTAGACGATCGAGACGAGGGTGATGGCGACCGCGCCGGCGAACGGCACGGTTCCGACCTGTGTGAGCACGGCCAGCCCGCT
>PUPA01000032.1 GCA_003552885.1 Natrialbaceae archaeon | reverse complement strand
GCGGCTCCGGCGAGGGAGGCGAACCGAGCGCCGACGACGCTCCCGGCGACGGGGACACGCCGGATGCCGACGACGGACCGGACGACGGAGACGAACCGAGCGCCGATGACGCCCTCGACCCCGATGAAAAACCGAACGCCGACGACGAGCCGAACGCCGACGTCGACGCCCCCGAGGCCGACGACGGGACGGTCGAAATCGTCGCCGATCGGCGGGAGATGGACGCCGACATCGCCCGCGAACTCTCCCGGCGAGAGGGGTACGAGATCCGCCTCGAGACCCTCGAGGTCGGCGACTACGTCCTCTCGGATCGGGTCGCCGTCGAGCGAAAGTCGGTCGCGGACTTCGTCGACTCGCTGGTCGGCGGCGACCGGTCGGTGTTCGAACAGGTCGGGGCGATGGCCGGAAGCTACGCCCGGCCGGTCGTCGTCGTCGAGGGCGAGGGGCTCTACGAGCAACGGGACGTCCACCCGAACGCGATCCGGGGGGCGCTGGCGAGCCTCGCGATCGACTTCGGCGCGAGCGTCCTCCACACCGAAAGCGAGGCCGACACGACAGAGCTGCTCGCGACGATCGCGGCCCGCGAACAGGACCGTGGAGGGCGGGAGATCTCCGTCCACGGCGAGAAAGGGACCAAGACCCTCGGGGAACAACAGGAGTACGTCGTCTCCGCCATCGCCGAGATCGGCCCCGTCACCGCCCGGTCGCTGCTCGCGGAGTTCGGGAGCGTCGAGGCGGTGATGACCGCGAGCGAGGCCGAGCTCCGGGAGGCCGACGGCGTCGGCCCGGTGACCGCCGAACGGATCCGCGAGGTCGTCGGGAGCGAGTACGCGGGGTGAGCGTGGTTCCGTCGGTGGTCGTGACGCTCGTCCGACCGGCCGGAGAGTCAGGGCACGATGTCCTCAGCGGCGGCCGCAGCGAGGACGGACCCGGGTGCGGATGCCGATACCACGGCCGTCCGGCTGGACGACACTCATATTCTCCCCCCCTCCTGTCGCAACAGCGCGAGCATTGTCACGCCCGAGATGAGAATAAGGAGAAGCGACGGGATCGCGGCGTACCGATACGCAAGCGCGCTGTGTGCTTCCCAGACCTTGATGACGAGGGTATCCATTCCGATCGGTGCGATCATCAGCGTCATCGGCAGCTCCTTCATCGTCGTCAGGAAGACGAGGACGGCCCCGGCGACCATCCCGGGTGCGACCAGCGGCAGCGTGACACGCCGAAACGTCTCGATGCGTCCGGTGCCGAGCGTGCGTGAGGCCTCGAACATCTCGTCGTCGACCTGCAGGACCGACGATCGAACGGTACCGACCGCCTGTGGAAGGAACCTGACGACGTAGCCGAACACGAGCAGCCAGACACCCTGTCGGTACAGCGACGGCAACGTCCGGGTTCCGAGAAACACCAGCGCGAGCCCGATTACGACGCCGGGAACGGCGAATCCGACGTACGTGGCCCGTTCCAGCACGCGGGCGACAAGGGAGTTCGTCCGGCCGGAGTAGTACGCGACGGGTACAGCGAAGACGCACGCGACGATCGCGGCGAGGGCCGCGAGATACACCGAGTTGAGCGCGAACTCCGGCTGGAACTCGAGGGTGGGGATCCGCTGGCCCTCGCTGCGGAAGATCCAGTTCACGAAGATCGCCACCGGCACGACGAGGGTGACGATCCCGATCGTGGCGATCGAGCCCATCGCGGGCCACTTCCAGTAGCCGAGTCGGATCGTAGAGCCGCTCTGTGCCCCGCCGCTCGTGTCGTCGTCCCGGCCGATCCCCGCCTCGATGACGAGGACGACCGCGACGATCGCGACGAGCTGGAGTGCGAGCAGCGCGGCGTACTCGACCGCGAAGGCGTTGAACTCGCCGTAGATCCGGCTCGTGAACACGTTTGCCTGCATGAACGCCGGCGTTCCGAAGTCGGATATCGCATAGAGGGCCGCCAGCAGAGCCCCGGCCGCGATCCCTGGACGAATAATCGGGAAGGTGACGCGCCGGAACGCTCCGAGGGGGCCGTGATTCAGCGTTCGAGCGGCGTCGACGAGCGAGCTGTCCATCGATATCAGCGACGCCCGGGTCGTCAGGAAGACGTACGGGTAGGTGTACAGCGTGATGATGAAGGCAGCGCCCCACAGCCCGTCGATGCGGGGGATCGTCATCCCGAACAGGGAGTCTATCTCGCCGCCGGATCCGAACATCGAGACGAAGGCGATCGCGCCGATGTAACTCGGTATCACGAGGGGAAGGGCGGCGACGATCGTCCAGAAGCGGGGATACGGCAGGTCGGTCCGCGTCGTCAACAGCGCCAGCGGCACGCCGACGAGGATCGAAAGAACGGTCACTGTTCCCATGAGGACCAGGCTGTTTATAGTGATCTCGGCGGTGGCCGACGAGAACATCAGGCGGGCCGCACGCTCGAACTCGACGGTGGTGGCCTGCCAGACCAGCCAGAACATCGGCGAGATGATGAGAAACGCGAAGACGGCACTGATGGCGGCGATAGCGCTCATCCACGGGTCGAGTTCCCGTGTGTGCGCTCGGATCCGTTCGGCCGGCCGGGAGCCGGTAAGAGAGCTTATCAGTCCCATTGTGAAGGTTCGTCTCTCGTCGGCGGGCTACGCCCGCGGGCTGTTTGACTCTTCTGACATCGTCGTCGACCCGAAACCGACGAAGAACGGGTCGCCGCGTGGCGTCTCCGAACCCGGAGGTGACGGGTGGTCGACGGAGCGGACGGCCTCGACGGGAGGGTGCGTTAGAGCGGCATCATGCCTTCGTCCTCGAGGAGGTCGTTTGCGGCCTGGAGGTCCATATCGAACTGGGTCAGATCGAACTCCGGGGAGTCGAGCTCATCGGGTCCGGGAAGCGGACCGACGTAGTCGACGCCCTCGACGACCGGAAACTCGCCGTTGTCGTCGATCATGAACTC
>PUPA01000243.1 GCA_003552885.1 Natrialbaceae archaeon | reverse complement strand
GAGGCCGACCTCGCGCTGGGCTCCGACACCGGCGGCTCGGTTCGGTGTCCAGCCGCCTTCTGTGGCGTCGTCGGCCTCAAGCCCACCTACGGGCTCGTCTCCCGGTACGGGCTGGTCGCCTACGCGAACAGCCTAGAGCAGATCGGCCCGTTCGCCCCGAGCGTCGAGGAGGCCGCCGAGTTGCTCGAGGTGATCGCCGGCCCCGACGAGCGCGACGCGACGACCCGGGCGCCACCCGACGACGGGACGGCGACGGACGGCCGAGGGGAAGACGGGACGGACGGCCGAAGGGAAGACGGAACGTCCACCGAGGATCTCCGGTACGCCGACGCCGCCGACGGCGACGTCGACGGCCTCTCGATCGGCGTGCCGACCGAACTCGTCGACGGGGCCGACGAGGGGGTCGTCGAGACGTTCCGGGACGCCATCGGGAAGCTCGAAGACCGCGGCGCGACCGTCGAGGAGGTCACGCTCCCGTCGGTCGAACACGCCGTCGAGGCCTACTACGTGATCGCGATGAGCGAGGCCTCCTCGAACCTCGCCCGGTTCGACGGCGTCCGTTATGGCACCTCGGGTGGGTACGACGGCAACTGGAACGAGAGCTTCGCCCGGGCCCGCAAGGCCGGCTTCGGCGACGAGGTCAAACGCCGAATCCTGCTCGGCACGTTCGCCCTCTCGGCGGGCTACCAGGAGAAGTACTACGGGAAAGCCCAGGACGCCCGGGCGTGGGTGAAAGCCGACTTCGACGCGGCGCTGTCGGCCGTCGACGTCCTCGCCTCGCCGACGATGCCCGTCCCGCCGTTCGAACTCGGGGAGGGCCTCGACGACCCACTGAAACTCTACCTCGCGGACGCGAACACCGTCCCGATCAACCTCGCCGACCTGCCGGCGATCTCCGTGCCGGCCGGCGAGACCGACGGACTGCCCGTCGGCCTCCAGCTCGTCGGGCCGGCGTTCGGCGAGCGGCGGCTGATCCGGGCCGCCAGCGCGCTGGCTTGACCCCCCAGCGGACCGTCACTCGGCCCGGACGGACCGTCACTCCTCGTCGTCGCCGAACAGCGAGTCGAGGATGTCCTCGACGAGGCCACCGTCCTCGTCGTCCGCGTCATCGGCTCCGTCCGCGCCGTCAGCCCCGTCCGCGCCGTCGAACCCGACGCCGTCTTCGCCGTCTTCACCGTCGACACCCTCGCCATCGGCCCCGTCTTCGCCGTCAGCCCCGTCCAACCCCACGCCGTCGGCACCCTCGCCATCGGCCCCGTCTTCGCCGTCAGCCCCGTCTAACCCCACGCCGTCGGCACCCTCGCCGTCCTCGCCGTCGTCCCCCTCTAGCAGGTCGAGGACGTCGCCCTCCTCGTCTTCGTCCTCGCTTTCGATCTCGAGCAGGTCGTCGCCGTCGCCACCGGTCACGTTCACCCAGAAGTGAACGCGCTCGTCGGCGTCTTCCATCGTCGGCGTCGACGGCGGCTCCTCGGCGTACAGCAGGCCGGCGATCCGCACCGTGCCGTTCTCCGCCTCCGGCGTGACCTCGAGTGACACGTCCGCACGCTCGCCGTCGGCGACCGTCACCGAGACCGACTCGAGCTCCGTCCGGTCGACCACCCCGTCGCCGTCGAGTCGGTGCTCCTGGACGATCAGCGTGTACTCGACCTCGGCTCCCTCCTCGTTGTCGATCGTGTAGACCACCGGGATCGACTCCGCCGGGAACGTCTCCCCCGGAAGCCCGCCGGCGACGAGCTCGCCGTCCTCGTCCTCCGTGTACATCCCGAACTCGGTGAACGCGGCCGCCGAGCTCGCCGGCCCGAACGCGACGGCGAACGCCACCCCGACCGCGAGGATCGAAGCGACGAGCACGACCGTCGACGCCGTCGCCACCGGATCGCCGACGCCGACCGACGGCATCGCCGCCGAGACCGAGAACCGGTCGACCTCGGGAACGAGTAGCCGGCGGATGGCCCCGACCTGGGCGAGGACGACCGTGAGCGCAGCCAGAACGGCCGTCACGGGCTCGGCAGCCAACCCCCAGACGGTCACCGCGAGCGCCAGCGCGACGGCGGGGACGATCGCCAGCGAGAGGGCGACGGCGAGCGCCAGCCGCTCGAAGAGGTCGATCCCCGCGGTCGGCCCCTCGCCCCGCCGGCGTTCCCGCGTCGGGAACAGCACCGACACCAGCGCGTAACCGGGGAGAAACGCCACCAGCGGGAACGCCGCCAGCAGTCGGATCGCACTGCCCGGCTCGAAGGTCATCACGAGGTAGTAGACGACGGCCGCCGCGAGCGAGACGAGCGCCAGATCGCCGGGATAGAGCCGGACGTACCCCAGCCCCGTTCCCGTCGACTCCCTGAGGCTCATCCACACACCACCGTGAGCATACGCGCTGTCGGAGACGGCCGACCGGCTTTGTTACCCTCACGTTACACGAGATGTCCGGTCTGTGGCTCCGTCGTCGGGGCCAGCCGGGAGGGCGTGCCGTCGGCCGTCTACCCCCGGGGATCGACGTCCGGGCCGGGGTAGGGACCGCCTTCGAGCGCCTCGTAGAGGGCCGCCGGATCGAACAGCCGGGCAAACGCCTCCGGCGACCGGACGCTCACCGACAGCTGCGGTCTGAGACGCATCCCCGCCCGGGCCGACCGGAGCCGCTGGTCGAACGAGAGGACGTGTGCCGCCCGACCCCGGTAGGCCGACGCCAGCGCGGGGTGGTCGCCCGCCGGCTGGTCGACGGGGACGCGCTCGCGTGCCAGACGCTCGCGGTGGTCGGCGGCCAGTTCGCGATCGGCGAGGGTCGCCACGATGGCCTCCGTGTCCGCGAGCAGCCGATCGCTCGCGACGAGCTCGAGCCAGGAGTGGCTCCGGACGTGGTCGAGCGCCTCGCGGGCGGCCCCGCCGACGAGCAGGTCCGCGGCGAGGACGTCCGCGTCCGCGACCACCCGGGCGGCGTCCGG
>PUPA01000002.1 GCA_003552885.1 Natrialbaceae archaeon | reverse complement strand
GGCGCGTTCATCCTGGCGTTTTTGATCCTGCTGTTCCTGATCATGATTCCGGGACTGATAGCCGAGGTTGCACTCGGTCGCTACGCGGGCAAAGGCGTCATCGGGTCGATCCGCGAGGCGACCGGCAGCGGGACGGCCGTCGGCCTCGGCCTGATCGTGATTATCATCAATATCGCGTTGATGAGCTACTACTCACCGGTGATCGGGTGGACGCTGTACTACATGCTCCACTCGTTCATGTTCACGTTCACCGGCGCCGGCTTCGAGGCGGGGGCGTTCCTCGGCGACCTCTTTGCCGACCCGCTGACGATGTTCGCGTTACACACCGTGGTGATGGCGATGATCGCGGCGGTCCTCTACCTCGGGATTACCAAAGGCGTCGAGCGCGTGGTCGTCTACGCCGTTCCGGCGTTGGTGATCGCGCTCGCCGCCATCGCGATCCGTGCGCTGACCCTGCCGGGTGCAGGCGAGGGGCTGGCGTTCACGTTCACCGTCGAGTGGGAGTACCTGTTGCTGACGTCCACCTGGCAGGAAGCGCTCGCTCAGGCGCTGTTCTCGACCGGCCTCGGCTGGGGCATCGCGATTACCGTCGGGAGCTACCTCCGGGAGTACGACGACGTCCCGCTCGGCGGCGGCGTCTTCACGGCCGTGGGCGAGGCGTCGATCGGCGTGCTGGCGGCGTTCGCCATCTTCCCGCTGGTGTTCGCCTTCGGGGTCGACCCGGCGACGGGCGCCGGCCTGACGTTCGAGGCGCTGCCGCAGGTGTTCATGGAGATGTCCGCCGGCGGCCTCTGGGCGATCGTCTTTTTCACCGGCTTCTTCCTGGCGGCGATCACCTCCGGGCTCGTCATCACGGAAGTCGGCGTCTCGACTGTCGCAGAGGAGACCCAACTGTCCCGCGGTAAATCCGTCCTGGCGGTCTGCGGGCTGATCTGGCTCATCGGCATCCCGAGTGCGTACTCGCCGGACATCCTCGAGTTCGGTGACGACACGTTCGCGCTGTGGGGGCTGCCCCTGGCGACGATCGCGATTCTGATCGCGGTCGGCTGGTTCATGGGCCCGGAGAAGCTGCGGGTGCTCTCGGTGAACCAGAACGGCGGGATCTACGTCGGTCGATGGTGGAACGTAGCGGTGAAGTACGTCGTGCCGGTCGTGATGGCCGCGATCATGGTCGCGTTCGCGCTCGACTTCTACGGCGAGGACATCATGATCGCTGGGATGGCCGTCATCGTCGTGGTGCCGCTGGTGAGCTTCGCGGTGATGAGGATCGTCGAGGGCAACCGTGAGTCACCGCCCACTGCGGACCCCACCGGAGGTGACGACTGATGACCGAAGCAGTGACCGCCGAGACGTGGATCGGGATCGGCGTCGCCGTGGTGATGTTCTGGGGGATAGCCAGCTGGGCGCTCGTCCGGACGCTCCGACAGGAAGAACGGAAGGTGTCGCTGCTCGAGCGCCAGGGTGGTATGGACACGTACTCCCCGAAGGCGCTCGAGGAACTCCGGACGTTCATCGAAGAGAATCCAGAGGACCCCTACGTCGACGACGCGAAACAGAAGTACAACCGGTGTGTCGAGAACCTCCGGAGCGTCGAGGAGTACTACTACGACTGGAGCGACGCGGAGGTAGACGCCCTCGAGTCGCTTTGAACGCAGGCGCCCTCCAATGCAGACGAACGTCCTCATCGAAACGATAGACACCCACACCGCGGGCGAGCCGACCCGGATCGTCACCGGGGGCGTCGGCCACGACGCGCTCCGGGGCGACGACGTCGCCGAGCGACGCGACCGGTTCGAACGCAGCCGCGACGACATCCGGAGGCTGCTGATGTGTGAACCCAGAGGACACGACGGCATGTTCGGCGCCGTTCCAGTCGAGCCGACGGCCCCCGAGGCCGACCTCGGGCTGTTCTTCCTCGACGGCGGCGGCTACCTCGAGATGTGCGGCCACGGCACCATCGGCTCGATCACCGCGCTGATCGAGACCGGCCAGCTCCCGCCGTCGCCGGAGCTCGTCGTCGAGACGCCGGCCGGGCTCGTTCGCACCTGGCCGACCGTCTCGGACGGACGCGTCGAGCGCGTCGAGTTCGAGAACGTCGAGTCGTTCGTCTACGACAGCCTGACCGTCGACGTGCCGAGGACGGACGCGGCTGGCGGGGTCGGTGGTGGGGCGACCAGTGGGCGCCGTGGCAGCGGCCGGGGTGACACCCTCGAGGTTCCCGTAGACGTCGTCTCCGCCGGCAACGTCTTCGCGCTGGTCGACGCCGGGGCCCTCGGACTCGTCGTCGAGCCGGAGGTCGTAGACGAACTCGTCGACCTCGGACTCTCGATCCGCCGGGCCATCAACGAGGAGTGGCCCATCGTCGATCCGTTCACCGGCCTTCGACGTCGCGTCTCGATCGTCGAGTTCTACGACGCGAGCGTCGATCCAGACCGCAACCTCGTCGTCTTCGGCGACGGACAGGTCGACCGCTCGCCCTGTGGGACGGGGACCTGCGCGAAGATGACGCTGCTGTACGAGAACGGCGACCTCGGGCTGGAAGAACCCTACCGGTACGAGAGCGTGATCGGCACCCGGTTTACCGGCCGGCTGCTCGGGGCCGATCGCCGCGACGGCCACACCGTCACCAGACCCGTAGTCGGCGGCGAGGCCTACGTCACCGGTCGGCACACCTTCTTGCGTGACGACCGCGACGACCTCGGCGGCTTCTCGCTCGGGTGAGGCGCCGGTCGGGGCCGGCCCGTCCGCCGAAGTAACTCCGTGACCCGCCCGTAGACGGGAAAAACACATAAGCTATCAGTGAGCCACTGACTAACAAGGCTAGAGTCATAATGGAGTCGGCGAACGGGGCGAGACTGACCCTCGAGATCTGGCACCCGGACTGCTGGACGCTCGAGGTCACAGAGGAGACGCCCGCGAAGTTGCTTGCACACACGGTCTACAACGCGG
>PUPA01000204.1 GCA_003552885.1 Natrialbaceae archaeon | reverse complement strand
CGGCGTCACCGTCGAGGACGGCGAGCCCCGGAAGCGATACGGCGCCTACGGTCGGGCCTGGGCGGCGTACGTCCGGGACCCCGACGGGCGCCGGGTCGAGCTGAAACTCCACTGATTCGAACTCCGCAATGCCCTCGCCGCAACTCACGTCCGTTCGTTGCGACGACGGGCGTGACGGGATTCGAACCCGCGATCTGAAGGTTAGGAACCTTCCGCCCTATCCGCTAGGCCACACGCCCAGGAAAAACGACGTTACTTGGACTCGGTCTCGGCTTCCGTCTCGGCGTCGGCCTCCGTGTCCTCGGAGGTCACCGGCTCGGTGTCGAGGAACTCCTCGTCCTCGTCGGCCTCCTCGAAGCCGCCATCGCGCATCTCCTCGAGCTCCGTCTCGACTTTCTCCCGCCCCTTCTGGAACTCACCCATGGCCTCGCCGGTCGACCGGGCGAGTTTCGGGATCTTGTTGGCGCCGAACAGCAGAATGGCGATAATCAAGATGATTGCAAGCTCCGGCGGGCCCATACCACCGGGGATGAACAGCGGTGCGATTTCTAGTGCCATCTCTACCGCTCGATTGCCCGCTGGCAATTATAACCTTTTTGGACCGAACGGCTAGGGGTTCCGGCGAACGCCGATCCGAGGGCCGCTACCGGGCGAACGCGCGCTCACCGGCTGGCCCGGCGGTCGAGCCCGAAAGGGTGTCGATCCGGGCTCGACCGCCGGGCAGTCGCCGGGTTTCCGGGAACGAAACGGTCTTGATCCCGAGGTCGTAAAGCCAGCCGATGGTAACCCCTGGCGACATGGCACCGGATTTCACCGCACCGCTCGCGAACGGGGACGTCGAGACGTTCACCCTCTCAGAACGCCTCGAATCCGAGTCCCCGATCGTCCTCGCGTTCTTCCCGGGGGCGTTCACGAGCGTCTGTACGGCCGAGATGCGCACGTTCGAAGAGCGCCTCGAGGCGTTCGAGGGCTCGGGTGCGACCGTCTACGGGGTGAGCGTCGACTCGCCGTTCGCACTCGGGGAGTTCCGCGAGCAAAACGGGCTCTCGTTCGGACTCGTCAGCGACTTCGAGAAGGAGGTCGTCGACGCCTACGACGTCCGCACCTCCTTCGAGGGGCTCGGCGTCCACGGGCTGGCAAAGCGAGCGGTGTTCGTGATCGACGCCGACGGCACGGTCATCTACACGTGGGTCAGCGACGATCCCGGCGCCGAACCCGACTACGAGGCGGTCGAGGAGGCCGCGGCGACGGCCTGATCGCCGACGTTTTGCCCGTCGGCCGCGAGGATCGGGTATGACCGACGCCGGCCGGATCTACACGCCCGATGCCGAACACAGCTTCCCCGACGCGAAGCTGAACGAGGTTCTAGCGCGGATCGAGGCCGACGAGGAGATCGCGGCCCTCCTCGAGGCACAGAACGTAAACGCCGTCGACCGGATGCGGTACAACGATCACGGGACCAAACACGTCACGATCGTCCGCAACCGGGCGCTCTGTCTGTACGACCTGCTGAAAGCCGGCGGCGTCGAGTTCAACGGCGCCAGCCAGCAGGGGCTCGCGGAGGCCGACGAGTCGGTGATCGTCGCGCTCGCGGCGACCCTCCACGACGTCGGCCACCTCGTCCACCGCGAGGAGCACGCCTACTACTCGATCCCGCTCGCCGAAACCGTCCTCGATCGGTTCCTGCCCGAGTTCTACCCCGACGTCGCCGACCGGGTCCGGATGAAAGGCGAGATCCTCCACGCGATCCTCTGTCACCACACCGCCGAGCGGCCGCTGACGACCGAAGCCGGAATCATCCGGGTCGCCGACGCCCTGGACATGGAGCGTGGTCGCTCGCGGATCCCCTACGAGCAGGGCGGACGCGGCATCAACACCCTCTCCAGTCAGGCGATCAGCCGCGTGACGCTCACGGAGGGACGCTCCCGGCCGGTGATGGTCGAGATCGAGATGACGAACGCCGCGGGCGTCTACCAGGTCGACAACCTGCTGAAGGCCAAAATCGAGGGGTCGGGGCTCGAGGATCTGGTCCGGATCGTCGCGGTCAACACCGACGAGAACCGCGAGCAACTCGTCGAACGGATCGAACTCTAGACCGGAGACGGCATGTCGTGGAAAACACGGCTGAGCGATCCGTCACCCGGCGCTCGTCGGGCCACACCTGTTCGACCGAACCGATGGGACACTGTGTATGTCCACAAGGAACCAATGGATTGAGGTAGGGAAAGACAAAGAGGGTAACGCGGCCCACCTCGTTCCCCGTGGGGACGCGATCTCCTCATCGGAACGGATCGTTTGGTGACCCACGTTGGCTCCGACCGAACCGAGCTACCCACAGCAATCCGTCGCCCTCGATGACTGAAATCCACTCGGCACGCCCGCTCGCCGCAGTTCTTCTCGCATTCGGGACTATCGCGCTCGTCGTCCTGTTTCGTCGTCGGCCACGAGTTCGGCGCGTCGTAACCGTCGGAGCGGCCGTGCTCACCTTCGGCATCGTCGCCAGCCTCGTTCGACCAGTGACACAGGGGCAGACGCCGACGACCAACCTCGGAACGCTCGTCGGGACGGTCGATCTGAGTTTTCGGGCCGACCCGCTCGGACTGATATTTGCACTCACGGTCAGCGGCCTCTGGATCGTGACGGCAGTGTATAACGTCGGCTTTGCGGACGGTGATAAACTGACTCACCGCACCCGGTACCTCGCTGCGCTTTGGCTCAGTATCGGCTCCGGACTGGGCGTTGCGTTCGCCTCCAACCTGCTGGTGCTCGTCCTCTTTTATGAACTGACGACGATCGGAACCTATCCGCTCGTCGCCCACTACGGCACCGACCGGGCACGGAACGTCGGGGTCGAATACGTCTGGTACGTCATCGGTGGCGGAACACTCGTCGTTGGCGGCACCGTGATCATCTATTCGGTAGCCGGGACGGTCACGTTCGTCCCCGGCGGGATTCCGGAGCTCACTGGGGTGGCGACCGAGAGGGAAACCGTGGCTTACGTGGCAGCGTTGGGGTTGCTCGCCGGCTTTGCGGTCAAAGGAGCCGTGATGCCGTTCCATGCCTGGCTCCCGAAGGCGATGGTCGCGCCCACGACCGTCTCCGGTGTTTTACACGCCGTCGTCGTCGTGAAATCCGGCGTGTTCGGTATCGCCCGAACGGTATTGGAGGTGTTCGGTCCGGAAGCGACAGCGACGATGGGTGTGGCTGCCCCACTGGCCGCAGTGGCTGGCGGTACCATCATCGTGGGAAGCCTCCTCGCGCTCGAACAGGACGATCTGAAACGACGGCTCGCGTATTCGACGATCGCCCACCTCTCGTATGTCGTGTTCGGCGTCGCGTTGCTCACCCCCGCGGCAGTCGTCGGGGGACTCGTTCATATCGGTGCACACGGGATAACGAAACTGGCACTGTTTTTCTGTGTCGGTGTGTTGGCTATCGAAACCGGTCGGAAGAACGTCTCGGAGCTCGCGGGGGTCGGACGACGGTATCCGGTGACGATGGGCGTCTTCGCGCTGGGTGCGTGCTCACTCGCGGGCTTGCCGCTGTTTGCCGGATTCGTCAGCAAATGGTATCTGCTGGTGGGAAGTGCAGGTGTTCACTGGGCCGTTCCGCTCGTGTTCGTGCTCTCGGGGGCGCTCAACGTCGCCTACTTCTGGCCAATCGTCTACACGGCGTTTTTCGAAACGCCGGAAACGGCGGACCCGAAGCCGCTTATCGGCGGCCCGCTGGGCGGAAACACACACATGGAGGCAGCGAGCACGGACTCACTGGCTCACCCCACGGAGGTAGACGGAGGCACAACGGGGGAAACCGATGCAACGAGTGGACGTCGTCGCACAGCAGGTGGCAGGCTACCCGGACTGGTAACCGAGAGCGATCCCACCCTCCTCGGCTCGCTCCTCGTACTCGGGGCGCTCATCGTCACGTTCGGGGTCCTGCCCGGTGAGTTGGCGCTGTTTGACCTCGCGAGACGGGCCGCCGAGGCAAGTGTCGGGGCGGTGTTCGTATGAGCGAGCTCGTAACTGGGGTGCCACCAGCGACGCTCATCTGGCTTGCCGCGCTCTTTGGACTGACCCGGAACAGCAGAATTGTGACCGGTGCCGGCGTCGGCGCGTGTGCAGTGGTAACCGCGTGGACGCTCGTCGTTCCGTCCGGCGCCGCAGGCGGGTGGACGTTCCTCGAATTCACTCTGGTTCCGGTATCGGTCGATCCTGCCTCGCGCGTTGTCGGCCTCGCGTTCGCTGCCTTCGGGATCGTGGCACTCGTCTATCTCTCCGGGACCGGTGGAGAGTGGTATCACGGAACCGTGGCACTCGTCTACATCGGTGGGGCAGTCTGTGGCGTGTTCGCCGGCGACTGGCTGACGCTGCTCGTCGCATGGGAGGTGATGGCGATCGCAAGCACGATACTGGTGTGGGTTCACGGTGGCGACGCCGTACGGATCGGCTTCCGGTATGCGCTGGTCCACGCCATCGGTGGGGCCGTTTTTGCTGCCGGAATCGCGTTACATCTCGTCTCGGTTGGACCGTCTCCGGATTCCCTCCAGTTTGCCGACGGTCTCGCAAGCGGGATACCAGCCGTCGTTGCTGGAGTCGGGATCACCATCAACGCCGCGCTGATCGGCGTTCACGTCTGGTTGCCGGATACCTACGCCGCCCCTCACGTTGGCGTCTCGGTCGTCCTTTCGGCATATACGACGAAGCTCGCGGCGTACGCCGCTTTCAGAGCCTTTCCCGAGGGGAACCTCGCGCTCGCGTACGTTGGGGGTGCAATGGCTATCTTCGGTGCATCCTACGCCCTCATACAGAAGGATGCGCGGCGGCTCCTCTCGTATCACATACAGGCACAGGTTGGCTATATTCTCGCCGGCATCGGTGTCGGCTCGTCCCTCGGAGCGGCCGGGGCCGTTGCCCACCTGTTCAACAACGTGCTGTTCAAAGGGTTGCTGTTTATGATCGCCGGGGCGATCATCGTCAGAACCGGAACGCCATCACTGGATAAGGGTGGACGGCTCTCGATGAACTCCCCGGTGCTCGCTGGCAGCTTTTTGATTGCCGCTGCATCGATCACCGCCGTCCCGGGAACGAACGGCTTCGTCAGCAAGGGGATGGTTCTCGATGCCGCGATCGACGGCGGCCACGGCCCGCTCCGGTGGCTGCTCCTCGTCGGTGCCGTCGGGACCGTTATCTCGTTCGTCAAGTTCGGCTACCTTGCCGCGTTTCGGGGGAGAACCACCACGTTCCGGGACGTCTCGGGGGGACAGGCCGTGGCGATGGTTCCCGTTGCGGTCGTCTGCGTAGCCCTTGGGATCTTTTATGGCTCGTTTTTCGAGCTACTGCCGGCAAGCGACCGGTGGACGACGGCGCCATACTCACAGCGACACGTTCGAGAGAAAGTAACTCTGTTCGGTGTCGGTGGTGTCCTGTTTCTGGCAGGCAGGCCACTCCTGGACCGCCTCGACGGCGGACGGGATATCGATACGATCCGTGACCCGGTCGTGTTCGGGCTAACCAGACGGACTGTCTGTGCCGTCTCTGCAGGATTTGGGTCGATAGCGGCGGCGGAACTGGCGATCCGGGCACGCATCGCACGGCTCGTTTACGAGCCAGTCGAGTCGGTAGCGACTCTCCTCCCACGGCGAATCGAACCTGTCTACCGCGCGTACGCCGCGGGAACGGTAGGGACCACCGGCATCCAACCGAGCGTTACCTACCGGCTGTTCGCGCTCGTCTGTTGTCTGCTCGCCGGGCTGATACTGGGGGTGAGCTTCCAGTGATCGACCGGCTCGTCACGCTCTCCACCTGGCTCGTCGCTGGCGTAATCGTGTTTCCGGCACTGGGCGCGGCATTGCTCCACCTGATCGACCGGTATTACTGGCGTGACGCGTCACCGCGACACGGTCCGTGGGCGGTCGCGACGGTTACGCTTTCCGGGACTGCGTTCCTCTCGGTCGGGCTCGTCATCACACTCGTGATCGATGGACCGACACTCTATGACTTCGGCGGGACACTGTTACCCGAGTTCGTCTTCCGGGCCGATGCGCTGTCGGTCACGATCGGCGTGCTCGACGTGATACTGACGCTTGGAATTCTGGCGTACACCGTCACGCGAGGGCCACACAGTCGCCGGTTTTACACGGCGTATCTCCTCTTTACCTCGGCCGTCTTCGGGATCGTCCTCTCGGGCGACCTCGTTGCGATCTTCCTGTTCGTCCTCGTGCTTATCGCGGTGACGGCACGGTTGATCGGGTTCGGAGAGAAGGCGGATTCCACCGGTGGGGTCCGAAACTACACGCTCACCGCGACGGTTGGAGCGGTCGTCTATCTGTGTGGTGTCGTCGTCGCGTTCTGGCTCACGGGAACGACCGACACCGAAGCGCTTGGAGCGGCCCTTTCGGGGGTTGGGTATTCGGAGCCAGCAGTCGTGGGTTCGTTTGTCGTCATGACGATCGGGCTTGCGCTGCTGGTTGCCCTCTTTCCGCTACATGGCTGGTTGGTCGAAACCCACGCGAAATCGACCGATCCAGTCAGCGCGCTCATCTCGGGCGTCCTGCCAGCCGCCGCAACGTACGCGCTGCTCAGAGTGCTGTTCGACGTCTACACGACCGAGTTTCTGCAGGCAAACCCCACGGTGACAGACGGCATCATTTACGGCGCAGTCGGGAGCCTCATCCTCGGGAACGTACTGGCCTACGGGCAGCGTGATATCAAGGGGATGCTTGCCTACTCGACCATCTCCCAGTTTGGGCTCGTGGTCGCCGGACTGATGGTTGCGACCGAAACTGCCGTTTTCGGCTCGATTATTCAACTGTTCGGACACGGGATCGTCAAGGGAGCGCTCTGCCTCGTCGCGGGGATCGTTGCGATCCGGTTCGATGCCCGGACCCTCGATGAGTTTGGCGGCATCGCTACCCGGTCGCCCGTCGTCGCCGCTTCGTTTGTCGGGCTCGGCATTGCACTCATCGGGCTTCCACCGACGGTCGGATTCGTCGGCAAATGGTACATCGCCATCGCAGCCATGGACCAGGGGCTCTGGATCGTCGTCCTGTTTGTCGTCGTCTCTACCATGCTCACGCTTGGATACGTCGTTCGGTTCATCGACCGGCTCTATTTCGCCCCCTTCGAGGGACCGGATCATGGCGCTGAAACGGTGACCCTGCCGATGTTGTTCGTGATCACAGCTGCCGTTTTGATCTCGCTGGCGATCGGACTCGGCTCCGTGTTCCTCGAAGACGCCCTCCGTGGTGCAATCGAGCAACTCGTGGCGCCAGAGTGACGGTCGAACGAGCCGGCGTTATCCGAGATCAGTAGGGTGTGTAACTCGTTTCAGTCGTTACTACAGGAAGATTCAAGAACGACGGCCGACTCTCGCCGCCATGACCGACCGGTACGACGTCATCGTCCTCGGCGTCGGGGCGATCGGCTCGGCGGCGACGTACCACCTCTCGCTGCGGGGCCGTGAGGTCCTCGGGCTCGAACGCCACGGAATCCCCCACGCGATGGGCTCGTCCCACGGGATCAGCCGCCTGCACTCGCTGAGCAGCTCCCGTGGGGGCGAGTACGTCCGGATCGCCCGCCGGGCCTACGAGCTCTGGGAGGCACTCTCCGCGGCGACGGGCGAGGAGCTGTTCCACCGCACCGGCCACGTCCGGGCCTGGCCGGCGGACGGCGACGGACACCGCGGCGGGATCGACGACGCGATAGACGCCCTCGAGGAGAACGGCCTCGAGTACGAACGGCTCACCGGGGCGGCGGTCAACGACCGGTGGCCGGGCTACTCGTTGCCGGCCGACCACGAGGTGTGCTACCAGCCCGATAGCGGTTTCCTCGACCCCGAGTTCACCGTCTCGACTCACGTCCGGCAGGCGGCCCGCCACGGCGCCGAGGTACGGGCCCACGAGCGGGTCGTAGACTGGCGAGCCGACGACGATGGCGTCCGCGTGCGGACGGAGAAAGGCGCCTACGAGGCCGACGAGCTGGTGGTGACCGCCGGCGCCTGGGCCGCGACGTTCGTCGAGGAGCTCGTGGGCGTCGCAGTCCCCGAACGGCGGGTGATGGCGTGGCTGCAGCCGACCGATCCCGACCGCTTTCTCCCGGAGAACTTCCCCACGTTCAGCGTCGACATCGCGGAGGGCTATCACTACGGCGCGCCGACCTACCGCGTGCCCGGCTTCAAAGTCGGCAACCGACCGCGGGTCCGGGAGGTGATCGATCCCGACACGATGTCCCGGGAGGTGACGGCCGCCGAGGAGGAGCTGCTCCGGGCGTTCGCCGGGCGGTACTTCCCCGCCGGCGCCGGGCCGACGGCGCGGCTCACGGCGTGTATCGTCACGATGACCCCCGGCGAGCGGTTCGTCGTCGACCGCCATCCCGACCACGACAACGTGACGTTCACCGGCGGCTTCTCGGGATCCGGCTTTCACGTCTCGAGCGCCGTCGGCGAGCTGCTCGCCGACCTGACGACCGGCGAGGAGCCGGCGGTCGATCCCGCGGCGTTCGCGCTCGGGGACGGCTGACGATCGCCGTCCGTCGCGATCCGCGCGACCGGTCGGAAGCCCGCGTCGCCGCGGGACCCGCGCCGGCCGACCGGAATGGATCGGCTTTTGAACCCGCGACGGGAGTCCCCGGTATGAACGTACTCCTCACCGTTCTCGCGCTGGTGACCGGGCTGTTCACCGGCGCCCTGTTCGGATTTCTCGACGTGCCGATACCCGCGCCACCGGAGCTGCCGGGCGTGGTCGGGATCGTCGGCATCTTCGTCGGCTACCGGCTCGTCGACCACCTCGACGTCGGCGTCGACGTGCTCGGTGTCGTCGGGCCGTGATCAGCCGAGACTCCGCAGGGGCTCGAACCAGACGGCCGCGATGAGGACCGCGAGGAAGACGTACGAGCCACGGACGAGCAACATCGTCGCGAGCGTCGGCTCCGCACGGCGGGCGACGGTCGCGACGGCGGCGAACGCCAGCGCCGCGAGGATCGCCGTCGGGGGGAAGACGTCGACGACGGCGAGTCCGACCACGGCGAGCAACGCGCCCGTCATGAGCCCGTAGGCGACGTCGTACGCCCGGGCCGGGCCGAGGATGACGGCCACGGTCCGCTTCTCTATCGAGCGGTCGTAGGCGTAGTCCTGGACGTCGTCGATCACCTTGATTCCCGACAGCAGGGTGAAAAAGACGGCGGCGAAGCCCAACGGGACGGGCGCTAGGCTCCCCGTCTGGACGGCGAACCCCCCGAGAATGGCCAGCGCGATGCCGAGGGGATAGCCGAGCGTCGCGCCGAGGGGGCTCGTGTCGAGCTGTGGGGCGTGGGCGTAGGCGACCAGCCAGGTCGGAGCCGTGAGCGCGACGGCGAGTGGGGTGGTGAACGCCGCGAGGACGACACAGCTTGCGAGGAAGACCGCGGTCGCCCCGACCAGCCCGAGCCGACAGCCACGGACGGTGAGCGGGTGGTCCTCGTCCTCGCCCCGGACGTGGAAGTCGACGTAGCCGTCTTTCACGTGGGCCGTGTACACCGCCGAGAACATCGCGAGGACGTGGACGGCCGCGAGCCCCGGCCGGTCGGCACCGGCGAGGATCGCCCCGAACGCCGAGGCGGCGAGCGGTGGGAGCATAAACACCGGGTGGACCTGCGAGAGGTACGCCCGCCCGACGGCCTGTGCGCCGTGGCCACCCCTGGCGAGGGACATACGCCAAAGAGGGGTCGGTGCGGCATAACTCCAGTCCCTCCCGGTCCGCGCCGTCGGGGGTCCCGATCAGCGGTCGAGCTGGTCGATCCAGCCTTCGATCCGACCAGGGGAGATCCCGGTCTCGGCCGCGAGCTCGGCGACGTCGGCGTCGGCGAGCGCCGCGAACGTCCCGACGCCGGCCTCCCGGAGGTCGGCGGCGTACGCCTCCCCGACCCCGTCGAGCTCGGTCAGGTCGTCCGCGGGCTCGTCCGTGCCCTCGATCTCGATCGTCGTCGCACCCCCCGGAGCCGACCCCTCGTCGGGCTCCTCGGCAGACTCTCCGTCGTCGACCTGCTCTTCTTCGGGCTCCTCGGCTGACCCTCCGTCGTCGACCTGCTCTTCTTCGGGCTCCTCGGCTGACCCTCCGTCGTCGACCGGCTCCTCGATCGACTCTCCATCCGGCTCCTCGTCCGCCGGCGGCTCGTCCTCGATCCGCGAACGCTCCTCGAACCACGCACAGACGTCCGGCCACAGCTGGGCGTGGCTCCGCGAGGAGACGCTCATACCGATGTGGCCCGTCGCGAACTCCATGATCTCGGTGTCCTCACTCGGGATGGCGTCGTTGAACGGCTTCGAGGCTCCCGGGGGGATCAGGTGGTCGTACTCGGCGACGATCTGGAGGACCGGCATCTCGATGTTGTCGATGTCGACGTGCTGGTCGCCGAGGTAGAGTTCGTTCTCGATCAGCTTGTTCTCCTGGTAAACGTCGGAGATGAACTGGTCGTAGGTCGCACCGGCGACGTCGATGCCGTCGGAGAGCCACCGCTCCATCCGGGCGAAGTTCTCGACGAAGTCCTCGTCCTCCAGGTTGTCGTAGAACCGGACGTACTTGGTCACGTTGTTCTGGACGGGGTCCATCAGCGCGAAGCCGATGTCGAGGAAGTCGGCGGGGACGTTTCCGAACGTGCCCGTGACTCGCTCTGGCTCGTAGTACTCCTCTGCGCCCCAGAGCTCGAGGACGCCGCCGTCGCCGGCGAAACAGAGGCCGGCGGCCATCAGCCCGAGGTTGCGGACCTTCTCGGGGTGGAGGGCGGCGTACATCGAGGACATCGTCCCGCCCATACAGTAGCCGAGGATGTTGATCGCGTCCTGCCCCGACCGCTCGCGGACGACGTCGACGCAGTTGTCGACGTAGCGGTCGACGTAGTCTTCGAGGGTCAGCGACCGGTCGAGCGCGGAGGGCTCACCCCAGTCGATCAGGTAGACGTCGAAGCCCTCCTCGAGTAAGGTCCGGACCACCGACCGGTCGGGCTGGAGGTCGAGGATGTACGGCCGGTTGATCAACGCGTAGACGATCAGGATCGGCACGTCGTACTGCTCGTCGCTGCGGGACTCGTAGTGGTACAGCTGGAGTTTGTTCTCCTCGTAGACGACCTCGTGGTCGGTCGTCCCCACCTCCACCGTCTCGAGGGTCTCGGTTCGGTCGGGGGTCACTCCGAGTTTCTCGGTGAATTCGGCGGAGGCCTCCCAGACCTGCCGTTGCATGTTCATCGCGATCGAGTACGGATCGTTCATTCCTCTACGGCCTCGAGGACGCGGTCGAGTTTTCGCTCGACTGCGTGCTGGCGGCGTTCTAGCTCGACCATCCGGTCGCCGACCTCCACGACGTCGGTCTCGGTGGCGAACCCGAGCATCCTGAGGGTGGTCTCGGCGGCCTCGTCGGCTTCCTGTTGGGCTTCCAGAACGTCCCCCACGGTCTCACCGGTCATCCTGGCGAACGCGGTCGTCGACATGACCTCCTTGAACGCCTCGTTTGCGGTGTTGAGCCAGACGTCACGGAACTCCTCTAAGTCGACGTCCTCGCCCTCGACGATGTCGTTCATCCGGTCGACCATCTGCGTGGAGGCGTCCATCCAGGCGTCGTACGCCCGGGCGTAGCCCTCGACGCCGTCGGCCATCTCGCCGTCCTCGGTCGCCCGTTCGACCGTCTCGGCCCAGCTCTCGACGAAGCCGGCCTGAGCCTCCATGTTTCCCTCTAAGGCGTCGAGAAACTGCTCGTTCCACTGTTCTACGAACGCGTTCCAGTTTTGCATCTGGGGCTGTGAGTCCGTCATTAGCTGGTGATGGTGATGGGGGGTGAAAAGTCTAGGCCGCCGTCTCGAACTCTTCGGCCATCTCCTCCGTGCTCTCTACCATCCAGCTGACGTTCTCCTCTGCGCCCTCGTGGAGTTCGAGGAACGACTCGAACGAGGAATCGACGACCTCGGCGTACCCCTCGGTGTACTCCTCGTAGGCCGCGCCGGACTCCTCTAGACCCTCGACGGTCGCCTCGAGCATCCCCATCTGGGTCTCGCTGGCGGCGTCGACGCTCTCGTCGACGATCATCCGGAAGTCCTCGACAGGGGCGGCCCCCTCGGGGAGACTCGCCTCGAGCGCGTCGAAGAAGGCGAAGAAGGCGTTTTTCGTCATCTCGGCGTTGCTCTCGGCGAGCGATTCGGAGCTCGACAGCATGTCGGCCATCGCCGAGAACGAGTTCGCTCCGGCCCCCATGGTATCGTGGGTCATCTGCTGGCTTCCTTCGACGGCGGCGCGCTGTGCTTCGAACATCGCGGTGAGTGGGTTTGCGGTCATCGGTATCGTTGTGGTGTCGTGGTGGTTACGTCTCGCTCTCGCGGTCGCGCTTGATCGGGACGACGATGGTCTGAACGATGTCGCCCTCCTCGATGTCGAGGGCGTCCCGTTCGGGCTCCGGAATGCTGATCCGACCGCCGCTCTGGACGCGGGCTTTGAACGTCGCGGTCCCCACGTTCATCGGCCCGAAGCCGCTCGCCCCCTCGAAGGGGGTCGCGACGCCGGCGCCTACCAGCTGTCTCATCATCTCCTGTTGGGACTGGGCGACCTGCTCGCCGGCCTCCTGCAGTTGCCTCGTGAAGGTCCCGGGTAGCCAGGGCGACCCGTCGGAGTCGTCCGTCATCGAGCGATCGTAGGGCGGGGCCGCGCATAAGTCTTTCCAATGAATGGGTTTCAGTGGAATCTAGTGGTCTATAGCAGATTTTATTACCTTCAGATGTACAGAGAGCTCCCCGACACCCCGACCGTCCGCGAGGTGAGAAACGGCACGAAAAGTCGTTTTCGACCTTCTCGGCCGGAAATACGCGGTTTTTTCTCCGAACGGTGGCAGTAAAAAGCCCCTTCTGTTAACCAAAGAAGTCTTAACATCGCGCTCCCTCTGTCTGAGTATGACCACCCAGGGTCCGGCCGGAGGGAACCTCTCGTCGATGACGAACGTATGGGCGAAGGTCACCAGCAGCTTCCTGCAGGGGGCGACCGCCGCCAACCGCGCCGCGATGACGGCGATGGTTCCGCCCACGGTCGCGACGAACGGCACCGGCACCGAGACCGTCCCAGCACCGATCCCGTCGGTCGAGTACTCCGACCTCGACTGGGAGTTCGAGCGGACCGTCGACGACCGCGAACGGATCTCGGTCGGCGACGCCGTCGTCTTCTCGAAGACGATCACCGACGAGGACGTTCGCCAGTTCGCGGAGATAAGCGGCGACACGAACCGTCTGCACCTCGACGAGGAGTTCGCCGCCGACACCCGCTTCGGCGAGCGGATCGTCCACGGTACGCTCGCCTCCGGGCTGATCAGCTCCGCGCTCGCGCGCCTGCCCGGCACGACGGTGTATCTCTCCCAGGACCTCGAGTTCCGTGCGCCCGTCGGCGTCGG
>PUPA01000062.1 GCA_003552885.1 Natrialbaceae archaeon | reverse complement strand
GGCTCGGAGAGCTCCCCCGACGCCGCGCCGTCGTTCTCGACGGTCACCGCCGTCACCACCGGCTCGCCGACGACGGGGTCGGAGGAGGCGACTTCGAGCCCCGTCACCGCGAGGTCGGGCGCGTCGAGGCCGACCGCGTACGTCGAGAACCGATCGAGCGTGGCGACGTAGGTGACCTCCTCGTCGGTCCGTTCGACGACCGCCGCGCCCACGTCCTCCCAGCCGTCGTCACCGTGGCGATACAGCGAGACGGCCTCCGCCCCTCGATCCTCGAGGGCCTCCCGTTCGACGGTAAACCGGTACTCGATTCCGTCGACGTCGTCGACCTGGGCGTCGTCGACGGTGTAGGCGCCGATCGGCTCGGCGTCGACCTCCCCGGGCATGGCGTCGAGCTCCGCCGTCCCCGAGACGGCCTCGACCTCGAAGGCCACGTCGGCGAAGTTCGAGAGCTCCAGTTCGACCGCCTCGAGGGTGACGCCGGGACCGATCTCGAGATCGAGGTCGGCCTCGGCGTCGGCGTCTCGTCGCTCCGAGTCGACCTCGACGGTCCTGTGATCGCCGTCGCCAGTAACGCTGACGTCGATGGAAGCGGCGTACCACTCGCCGTCGGTCGTCTCGACCGTCGTCGCTTCCCCGTCGTCTGCCGACGTCCCGTCGGAATCCACGTCCCGCTCTTTGATCGAGAAGTCGCCGTCGATCTCACTCCCGGCGTCGACGTCGGTGGCGTCGACGGTCAACCCAACCGCGACGGAGTCGTTGGATCCCACTGTGAAGCTGATACCGTCTCCCTCCGGCCGCTCCTCGTCGTCGAGCGGTTCGGCATCCGAGTGATACTCGATCTCGCCGACGGTACTGTCGATCCAGACGTCGATGTCGGTATCGCCCTCGTTTTCGAGGATCAAGACGTCGTCGACGGTCGTCGTGGAGCCCGCTGAGACGCCGCTGGCGTTCTCGAGGGTGCCCTCGGAGATCTCGATCGCGATCTCGCCGTCGTCGAGGTGGGCGTAGACGCCGTTCGGTCCCGGGTGGGGGTAGGCGATCAGGTCACTCTCGTCGTCGAGGGAGTCGAACTCCTCGGCCTGCGGGGGGGAGTCCCCGACTTCGCCGGGCACCTCGGTGAAGACGTTCGCGCCGGTCGAGACGGCCAGTCCGCAGGCGAGCAGGGCGACGACGACGGCCAGCGTCCGATACATTTCGGTCCCTGTGGGGAGTCGAGGGAACCGATCCCCATTGTATTGAGACCGTTGAACCGCGTGACCGCTTCCTCAGGCTCGACCTGTAACGGTATGGCTCGGATTGAACCCGCGGCGAAAGACGGCTCGAACGCTCAAGTGAGCCGGGAGCCAACGCGGGGGCATGTCGATAGATCCGGGTCGGCTGGAGGTGCGCCTGCGCCGGGAGTTCGGCGGCACGATGGGCGAGTCACGGGTCGTCGTGCGCCAGGCGGTCGACCTCTCGGACGCGGGTCGGTTCGTCGACGACGTCGGCGCTCCCCTCACGAACGACGTGGTAGTAGAGGAACTCGGGGACGCCCCGTCCGGAACCCCCGCCGACCGGTGGAACTGGTGGATGGGTGCCCTCGAGGTTGCCTACGGCGGCTACGGGCGGTTCGGGATCGGACGCTACCGCGGCTGATCGTCGACTGGCCGGCGTCCGGGACGGCTACCGGCGGTGACCGCCCCCGGGAGATCCGAAACGCATAAAGGACTGCTGACTGATCGGTCAGCTAGTGACCGATCCGGAGACACGCGCGGAGATCATGGCCGCGACCTACGGGGCCCTCTGTGAACGCGGCTACACGGAGCTGACCGCTCAGGACATCGCCGACCGGACCGACAAGAGCAAGTCGCTTCTGTTCTACCACTACGGCTCGAAAGGGGAGTTGCTCGCGGAGTTCGTCACCTACCTGATCGAGGCGTTCGAGGACCGCATCGAGGCGAACCGCCACCGCCCGCCGCTCGAGCGACTGGCGGCGTTCGTCGACTGGTTCCTCCACGAACCCGACGGCGAGACTCACTCCTTCCACACCGCCCTGCTCGAGCTCCGGGCCCAGGCGCCGTACACCGATCGCTACCGCGAGCCTCTCCGGGAGGCCGACGACCACGTTCGGACCGCCCTCGAGAGGATCCTGCGCGAGGGTGTCGAGGCGGGTTCGCTCCGCGAACACGACTCGACGGAGGTGGCGACGCTGTTGATCGCCGCGCTCGACGGCGCGCGCGTTCGCCACCTCACCCTCGACCGGGCCGCGTACCTCGAGACCGTCCGGACCGCGACGGTCGAGCGGATCATCTCCGACCTGCTCGCCCCAGAGACGGAGTTTCCGGACGGACCGATCGCCGACGCGGGCGAACCGTTCGACCCCACCGACGGACGACCGGAGGCCGCCCCCCTGAACGATGGCTCGGTGGAGTGACGGGCGGACCGCCGGCCGGTCGGCGAACGGACTGTCGACCGGCCGAGAGCTCCCGGCGGTCGTCGACGAGTTCGTCGGGGAGGCACTGGAGGCCACGCCGGAGCTTCCGGCCGTCCTGGTCCGGTCGACGGCGGCAGCCGTGGTCGGGAGCGAGGGGACGTCGTGTGAATCGGCGGTCGGCTCGATCACCGCACTGGGTGGGTACGCCTGGCTCCGGCGTGAGACCCTCGCCGGACGGTACGCCGGCCGCGAGCGGGATCTGGCCGTGCTGGCGAGTGACTTCCTCCACGCCCGGGCTCACGCGGCTCTGGGGAGTGACACCGTCGGCGTGGACCGTCGGCATCGCTGCTACCGGCTGCTGACCGGAGCTTCCCGGTCGCTCACCGACCGGTTCCTGACGATCAGTCCCGACCCCTCTGGAAGGGGGGAGACCGTCGGTTCGGAACCGGCGGCGGTCCTCGCCGGCACCGGCTGTGCGCTGGGGGCGACCGTGGCCGGAGCCGACGACGCCACCGCGGCGGCGCTGTACGACTACGGCGAGTCCATCGC
>PUPA01000066.1 GCA_003552885.1 Natrialbaceae archaeon | reverse complement strand
GACTGGTGCTCGGCTGTGGGGCCGTCGGGGAGCTGATCGTCGAGGGCCTCGACCGGGAGCTCCTCGTGATCGAGGACGATCCGGAGCTGGTCGAGAGCCTCCGGGAGGAAGGCGTCCCCGCGGAGGTCGCCGACCCGAGCGACCGACGGATCCTCGACGGGCTGGCCGAGCCCGCCGTCGTCTGTGTCTGTGCCGACGAGCCGGCGCGCAACCGGGCGATCGCCGAGGCCGCGGTAGCGAGTTTCGGGCAAGCCGTCGTCCTCGCGTACGTCGGCGAGGGGGCGACGGCGACCGAGCTGACCGCCATCGAGGCGCTGGCCGACCACACGGTAGATCCGGGCCGCGAGCCGGCCGATCGGATCCTCGCGGTGGCGGCGAGCGAGGACGCGAGGCGGGCGGCGGCGCTCTCCCGCCGGCTGGCGTCGATCGACGGCCGGCTCGCGGTCGTCGCCCACGACAACCCCGATCCGGACGCCATCGCCAGCGCCGTCGCGCTCTGTGAGCTCGCCGCGAGCGTCGGCACCGACGCCGACGCCTGCTACTACGGGGAGATCGGCCACCAGGAAAACCGGGCGATGGTGAACCTCCTGGAGCTCGATCTCCGGCGGCTCGAGCCGGCCGACGACGTCGGCGAGTACGCGGCGTTCGCGCTGGTCGACCACTCCCGACCGGGGGTCAACGACGGCCTCCCCGAGGAGCTCGACGTCGACATCGTGATCGACCACCACCCGCCACGCGGCCCGGTTCCGGGTGCGTTCCGTGACCTCCGTGAGCACCTCGGGGCGACGAGTACGATGCTGGCCGGCTACGGCGAGCAACTCGGCCACGAGTTCGATCCCCGGACCGCGACCGCGTTGCTGTACGGGATTCGGGTCGACACCGACGCGTTCACCCGGGAGAGCTCGCCGGAGGACTTCGCGGCGGCGGCGAACCTGCTGGAGCGAGCGGACGCCGACGCGCTGTGTCGGATCGCCTCGCCCACCGTCGACGGGGAGACGTACGACACGATCGCACGGGCGATCAAACGCCGGGTGCAGCGGGGGCCGGTCGTCGCCGCGAGCGCGGGCCGGATCGGGGGCCGCGACGCGCTCCCCCAGGCGGCAGAGACCCTGCTCGGGATGGCTGGCGTCGAGACCTGCCTCGTGTTGGGCGTCGACGACCAGATGGTCTACGTCTCCGCCCGGTCACGGGCGTCCGACGTCGACGTCGGGGAGAGTCTCCGGGAGGCCTACGGGGCGATCGGGAGCGCCGGCGGCCACGCCGACATGGCCGGCGCACAGCTCGAGATCGGCATCCTCGGCGAAGACCCCGAGGAGGAGGAAGTCGAGTCGGTGCTCGACGTCGTCGAAGAGGTGTTGATCGATCGCTTCTTCGAGGCGATCGAGCGCCGCCCCGGCACCACCGGCGGCGTCTACGACGCTGCCGGTCGGCAGCTGTTCGGGGGAGGGTGACGGGTCGGGCAGCCGAGGGTGACGGGTCAGAACGGGCTCTCGAGTCCCCCGTCCCCGCCGGCGGTGAGCCAGTCGAGGGCCTCCTCGACGTCGCCGGTCGGCGGCGAGCAGCTCCGGTCGCGACAGGCGTAGACGGTCGACTCCCCGTCGTTCGCTTCGCGGCCGGCCCACACCGCCGGTGGCTCCGCCAAATCCAGCCGGTCGAGCCACGTCTCGAGCCCCGCGGCCGTCGGCGGCCGACGGCTCAACAGTCGGCCGGGGAGGTACCGGTCGCCGACCGCCGACCGCCACCCGACGGGCAGCTCCTCGGCGGCCACCGTCACCTCGATCGGTCCGGCAGCGAGCCGGTCGGCGGCCAGACAGAGGCCGACGTGGCCGAGCGGGTTCGACTCGAGACGCCCCGCGTGGGTCCGAAAGAGCGTCTCGGCGATCCGCTCGAACCCCTCGTCGAACGGCGCGAGTGCGAGCAGCGTCTCGGCCGCGACGCCCGTCGAGGACGGCGTCGAGCCGTCCGCTAGCTCTTGGGGACGGGTGATCAGCTCCTCACCGCCCTCCGGGGTGAAATACAGCGTCCCCTCGTCGGCGTCCCAGAACGCCGTCTCGATCGTCCGGGCGAGCTCCACGGCGAACGCGAGTGGATCGAGCTCGCCGGTCGCCTCGTGACAGCCAAGCGCCCCCCGGGCGAGGAAGGCGTAGTCCTCGAGGTAGCCGTCGACGGCGACGTCACCGTCCTTGTACCGGCGGGCGAGCCGGCCCTCCTCGGCGTCCCAGAGGTGCTCGCGAACGAACTCGAGGGCGTCGACTGCGGTCTCGGCGTAGGCGTCCTCCCCGAGGACGATCGCGGCCTCGGCGAAGGTGGCGATCATCAGCCCGTTCCAGCCCGCGAGCACCTTCTCGTCGCGAGACGGTCGGGGCCGGGCCTCCCGGGCCTCGAAGATCGCCTCGGTCGCCGACTCGAGGCGGCCCTCGACGGCCGACTCCGCAAGGTCGAACTCCGCGGCGAGTTCTGTGATCGACGACTCGACGTTCAACACGGTCGCTCCCTCGAAGTTGCCGGCGTCGGTGATCCCAAACCGGGCACAGAACAGGTCGGCGTCGGGCTCCTCGAGGACCGCCGCGACCTCCGCGGGCGTCCAGACGAAAAACGCCCCCTCCTCGCGGTCACCCGTTGGGTCCTCGCTCTGGGCGTCGAGCGTGCTAAAAAAGCCCCCTTCGGAGTGAGTCAGCTCGCGCTCGACGAACGCGAGGCTCTCCCGGACGACGTCGGCGTACCGCTCGCGGCCGGTGAGCTGATAACCCGCGAGATACGCCCGGGGGAGCTCTGCGTTGTCGTACAGCATCTTCTCGAAGTGTGGCACCGTCCAGCTCCGGTCGACGCAGTAGCGGTGGAATCCTCCGCCGACGTGGTCGTAGAGGCCGCCGGCGGCCATCGCGTCGAGGGCCTCGCGGGCGACCTCGAGGAACGTCTCCCGGCCGGTCCGGTCGTACGCCCGGAACAGCGCCTGGAGACGGGAGG
>PUPA01000063.1 GCA_003552885.1 Natrialbaceae archaeon | reverse complement strand
GGGGCCGCGGTCGGCGTCGATCGGTAGTTTTGATAGGCCAGGCCTTCCTATGTAGGGCCATGGACGAGAGCGACATCGAATCCGACGGGGGTAGTCTACGGAGCCTCGAGGAGTCCCGGGCCGTCGTCGACCGGATCGTCGACCCGATCGTCGCCGTCGCCGACGACGTGGTCACCCACGTCAACCCCGCGGCCAGGAAGGAACTCGACCTCCCACCCGACGCGGCCGGTCGGCCGGCTGCCGACGTGCTGGGGGCGACGTGGGAGCGACTGAAACCGGAGATCGCCGAGACGGCGATCGGCACCTCTCGTGAGGTGACCCTCCCGGGGCGGCCCTTCGACGCCCGCGTCCACCGGAGCGTCGATGGCGCGACGGTGACGTTCGATCGGGACGGCCTCTCACACGCCCGTGACAGGGTGTTGAAAGAGCGGGCGATCGAGTCCGCGCCCGTCGGGTTTGCGATCTCCGACCCCGACCGGGAGGACAACCCCCTGATCTACGTCAACGACGCCTACCGGAGGATGACCGGCTACGACTTCGAGGAGGCGATCGGCCGGAACTGCCGGTTCCTCCAGGGGCCCGAAACCGACCCCGAGGCCGTCACCGAGATCCGCGAGGCAGTCGAGGTCGACCGACCGGTCACCGTCGAGCTTCGTAACTACCGAAAAGACGGCACGGGGTTCTGGAACGAGGTGACGATCGCACCGGTCCGCGACGACGACGGGGAGGTGACCAACTACGTCGGCTTCCAGAACGACGTCACCGCCCGCAAGGAGGCGGAACTCGAGGCCGAGCGCCGGCGTCGGGAGCTCGACGCCGAACGGGCCGAACTCGAGCGGGTGCTCGAGCGCGTCGGGGGGCTGGTCGCGGACGTCACCACCGCCGTCGCCGGCTCGACCTGCCGAAACGACCTCGAGGAGGCGGTCGCCGAGCGGTTCGCCCGGGAGCCAACCTGCGCGGGCGTCTGGATCGGAGAGCGAAACCCCGCGACCCGGAGTATCGAGCCGCGTGCGAGTGCGGGCTTCGGCTCGGAGGAGCTCGGCGAGGCTCCCCAGGGAGTCGACGACGGTCACCCCGTAGAGCGAGCCCTGGCGGCGGGCGAACTCGTCGTCGGAGACGTCGACGGAACGACCGTCGCTGCCGCCCCGCTCGCCTACAACGACGTCGAGTACGGGGTGTTGGCGCTGTGGATGGCCGAGGGCCACGGGGTGAACGAGCGCGAGTCGGTCATCATCTCGGCGCTGGCGCGGGCGATCGCCAGCGGCATCAACGCCAGGGAGACGAGCCGAATACTCGCGACGGACGCCGTCGTCGCCGTCGAGCTCGAGCTGGTCGACGACGCGGTCGCGCCCGTCGCGCTGTCGACACTCGCCGGCTGTGAGCTCGAGTACCGCCGGTCCGTCCACCGGACCGACGAGCCGACCGCCTCGCTTTACACCGTCAGGGGGGCGACCGCCGGCGAACTCGCCGCGGCGGCCGAAGAGTTGCCGATCGGGCTCGAGACGGTCGTCGACCGCGAGGACGAGCCGCTGATCGAGGTCGTAAGCGAGGACAACGTCGTCGAGTGGCTCTCCGAACGCGGGGCCGTCGTCCGGGAGATCACCGCCGAGGGCGGTCGGGCCCGCCTCGTCCTCGAGCTCCCCCGATCGGCGAACGTCCGCTCGATCGTCGAAGCCGTCCAGGAGAGATACCCCGGAACCGACGTCATCTCGTTTCGCCAGCGCGAACGCGAGGACGAGACCCGCCAGGAGTTCGCCGCCCGGCTCGAAGAGGAGCTCACCGAACGCCAGCTCGCCGCCCTCCAGCGGGCGTATCTCGGCGGCTACTTCGAGTGGCCCCGACCGACCACCGGTGAGGAGCTCGCCGAGTCGATGGACGTCTCCAGGCCGACGTTCCACGAACACCTCCGGAGCGCGGAGGGGAAACTCTGTCAGGCGTTCTTCGACGGGTGACGGACACGGTCGTAACGGCACCCTTCGATGGGTAACGGACGCCCGTCGGCTACGTGGACCGGTCTCTACACGTTCAGCTGTCGAACCGTGCCTGGACGAACGGCTGCACCTCCTCGACCTCGGAGAGCCGGGAGTCAGAGAGGAGGACGACTTCGGTCTCCTCCAGAGGCACCGAGAGGTTGATCTCCTTCGTCCGGCCGTACCGACCCTTAGAGACGACGATGGCGTTGACGATCCCCAGCATGTCGAGTTCGCTTATCAGGTCCGTCACCCGCCGCTGGGTCAACACGTCGGCGTCGATCTCCTCACAGAGCTGTTTGTAGATGTTGAACACCTCGCCCGTGTTGATGCTGTGGACGCCGTTTTTCTCGAGGAGGATGATCGCAAAGAGGACGAGTTTGCTCTGTGTCGGGAGCGTCCGGACGACCTCGACGACGCGATCGAGCTCGATTTTGTCCTGGGCCTGGCGGACGTGGTCCTCGACGACCGTCTCCGCCTGGGAACGCTCGGCGAGCTCGCCGGCAGTTCGCAACAGGTCGAGCGCCCGGCGAGCGTCGCCGTGTTCCTGGGCCGCAAACGCTGCACACAGCGGGATCACGTCCGGCGAGAGCGCTCCCTCCTCGAAGGCGATCTCGGAGCGGTGCTGGAGGATGTCTCGGAGCTGGTTGGCGTCGTACGGCGGGAAGACGATCTCCTCCTCGCCGAGGCTCGATTTGACCCGGGGGTCGAGAAAGTCCGTGAACTTGAGGTCGTTGCTGATTCCGATGATCGACACCCGCGAGTTCTCGAGTTCGGAGTTCATCCGCGAGAGGTTGTAGAGGGTGTCGTCGCCCGACTTCTCGACGAGTTTGTCGATCTCGTCGAGCATGATCACGACCACGCGCTCGGCGTAGTCGACCGCGTCGAAGAAGACGCTGTAGACCCTGTCGGTCGGCCAGCCGGTCATCGGCACCTCCTCGAAGGAGTCCCGGTCGTCGGCGAGGCCGTCGATCCGTGCCTCGAGCTCGGCGAGTGAGGAAAACGGGGT
>PUPA01000213.1 GCA_003552885.1 Natrialbaceae archaeon | reverse complement strand
TCGAACAGCGTGGTCTTTCCGGCCCCGTTCGGGCCGATGACGCTCCGGAACTCGCCGCGGGGGACGGCCAGATCGACCCCGTCGACGGCGACGACGTCCCCGAACCGTCTGGTGAGCCCCTCGGTCCGCAGGGCGTCGTCGCTCATCGGTTCTCACCGCCGGCGGTGTCGTCCGCGGCCGCCGATCGGCCGCCGATCGCCGTCGCGATCCGCGTCGGCAACGAGACGAGCCCGTTCGGCAAGAAGAGCACGACGAGGACGAACGCGACGCCGAGTAAGAGCCGCCACCACGGGACGAGCGAGCCGACGCGGGTCTCGAACACGGTGAACACCGCGGCGCCGACCATCGGTCCGTAGAGCGTCCCGGAGCCGCCGAGGATCGCCATGAGGATCACGTCGCCGCTGTTGATCCAGTGGAGGACGGCCGGGGCCGCGTAGCCGTTGTGCAGGCCGAACAGCGCACCCGAGAGGCCGGCCAGGCCGCCGCTGAGAACGAACGCACGGCGTTTGATCGACTGGACGCCGTAGCCGACGAAGCGTGCGCGGGGTTCGTTCTCGCGGATCGACTGCAAGACGGTGCCGAGGGGGGCGTTCAGCACCCGCCTGACGAGGAGGTAGGCGGCGACGACGGTTCCGAGGGCGAGGTAGTAAAACAGCGCGTCGCCGGTGAACGCGAGCGGCTGGATTCCGATCGCGACCTCGCTGAAACGGACCCCCACGGGGCCGACGCCGTACAGCGGCTCGGGTGCGCCGAAGAAGCCGTCGCTGCCGCCGGTGAACTCGAGGGCGAAGACGGCCTCGTGGGCGATTTCGGCGAACGCGAGCGTGATCATCACGAAGTAGACGCCCGAGACCCGGATGGCGAGGTGGCCGACGATCCAGGCGACCAGCACGCAGACGACGATCGCGGCGGGGAGCGCGACGAGGACGGACGGGGAGACGTGAAACAGGACGAGCACGATGGTGTAGGCTCCGAGCCCGTAAAACAGGGTGTGGCCGAGCGAGATCAGCCCCGCGTAGCCGAGGATGACGTCGAGGCTCATCGCGAACAGCGCCCAGATGAACACCGTGATCAGAAGCGAGAGCACGAACCGAGAGTAGAGTACCCCCGAGAAGACCGGAACGAGCGCGAGGACACAGACGAGCCCGATCCCGAGCCGTGATCGGGTTCGTCCCCCGAGGAGACCCCCACCGATCCCGGTGACGAACTCGCTCGGCTCGGCCCGCCCGGAACGGGTCGCGTCGGTCTCCCGGCCGAACAGTCCCCGCGGACGGACGAGCAAGACGGCGATCATCAACAGGAAGATCACCATCCCCTGGAATCCCGGAGCGACCGTGCTGACGGCGCTCTGGACGATCCCCACGAACAGCCCGCCGACGACGGCCCCCCGGAAGCTGCCGAGGCCGCCGAGGACGACGATGACGAACGCGGGGATGATGACCGAGTTGCCGAGCTCGAGGTTGACGCTCTGGTAGCCACTCAGGACGACCCCGCCGAACGCCGCCAGCGCCGCGCCGAACCCGAAAACGAGCGTGTAGTACCGATCGACGTCGATGCCGAGGGCCCGGACCATCTCCCTGTCTTCTGCACCCGCCCGGATCACGAGCCCGTAGCGGGTGTATTCGAGCAGCGCCCACGTCGCGAGCGCCAGCAGCGCCCCCGAGACGATCATGAAGTAGCTGTAACCGGAGTAGGTGAAACCGAGGATCTCGATCGGTCGGTCGAGCAGCTCCGGCACGGAGACACCGCGCGGGCTGGCCCCCCAGACGAGCCGCTTTGCGTCGTAGATGATGAGCAACAGGCCGAACGTGAGCAGGATCTGTGCGAGGTGACCCCGCTCGTAGACCCGGCTGAGCGTGGTGCGTTCGAGGACGACGCCGAGGACGCCGACGACGAGCGGCGCGACCACGAGCGCGAGCCAGAAGCCGCCCGCGCCGAAGCCGACGGCGAGCGAGACGGCGAAGTACGCCCCGAGCGCCAGCAACTCGCCGTGAGAGACGTTGAGCACGTCCATCACGCCGAAGACGACCGACAGGCCGGCGGCGACGAGGACGTAGACCACCCCGATCGTCAGCCCGTTCAACAGCACCTCGAGGAGCGCAGTGGCCATCGCGTCACCAGTACTCCGTCCCGTCGAGGCGTTCGTACGTCGCCGTCCGGCGTTCCCAGACCGGGGCCATCGTCCCACGGACGGTCACGTACAGCCCGTAGAGCTCGTCGTAGGCGGCCGCCGGCCCGGCCCGCGGTTCGTACCGCGTCTCGACCGCACACCACTCTGTGGCCGCCTCGGCGATCGAGGGGTACGAGCCGAGTGCCACCTCCAGACAGATCGCCGCCCCCCTCGCGCCCAGCTGCTCGCCCGCGGGGACGACGACCGGACGGGAGAGACAGTCGGCGACGAGCTGACACCACAGCGACGAGCGCGTGCCGCCGCCGGAGACGGCCACCGACGTCGGCGACGCCGGGAGGGCGTCGACGCAGTCGCGGATCGCGAGGGACAGCCCCTCGTAGACCGCCCGGGCGAGGTGTCTCTCGTCGTGCTCGGGCGTCAGACCGACGAACCCGCCCCGGGCGTGGGGATCGACGAACGGTCCGCGCTCGCCGGACGTGCTCAGATACGGCTGGTAGCAGATCCCCGCCGCCCCGACCGGCCCCTCGCGTGCGAGAGCCTCGAGCGCCGGGAGCTCCACCCCGAGGAGGTCGGCCGTCCAGTCGAGCGTCGGGGTTCCGGCGTTCGAACCGATGGCGTAGGTCCACCGGCCGTCGATCCCGAGGCTCATCTGGATGCCACCGGTCGTCTCCCGTGGCCCATCGACGATCAGCTGGTGGGTGAGCGAGGTGCCGAGGGTCACCGCGGCGTCCCCGGGACGGACGGCTCCGCTGCCGATCGCCGACGCGGGGACGTCGAACGGCGCGGAGACGACGGGCACCCCCTCCGCCAGTCCGGTCTCCGCGGCCGCTTCACCGGTCACGTGGCCGACGACCTCCGTCGGCCCCGAGAGCCGCGGGAGGACCTCCCGGAGGGCCGGTACGCC
>PUPA01000236.1 GCA_003552885.1 Natrialbaceae archaeon | reverse complement strand
CCCCATGCCGGGACTGTACTACGAGGAGTTCACCGTCGGGGAGACGATCGAACACGGCCGACGCCGGACCGTAAGCGAGAGCGACAATCAGCGGTTCTGTGATATGACGATGAACCAACAGCCACTGCATCTCGACGCCGAGTTCGCCGCTGAGACGCGCTTCGGCGAGCGGCTGGTCAACGGGCTGTACACGATGGCGCTCGCCGTCGGGATCTCCATCCCGGAGACGACCGACGGCACCATCGTCGCGAACCTCGCCTACGACGACGTCGAACACCCCGAACCCGTCTTCCACGGCGACACGATCCGCGTCCAGTCGACCGTGACGGACAAACGCGAGACCAGCGACGGCGAGCGCGGAATCGTCACGATGCGCGTCGAGGCGTTCAAGACGAACGACCCCGACGAGCCGCTGGTCTGTTCGTTCGAGCGGACCGCCCTCTCGTTGAAACGGCCGGACGGAGGGTGAGTCCGCGGTCGGCGCTCGTGGACGCTCGATCGGTTCGAGCCGGATCAGTCTGCGCTCGTAGACGCTCGCTCGGCGTCGGGCACGTCGAGCAACGGCAGGGAGACGACGAACAGACAGGCGACGACGAGTCCGCCGGCGAGCAGGTAGGTCAGCTCGTAGCCGGGCCAGAGGTCGACGGCGGGGATCGCGACCAGCGGGCCGAGGCTGAGCCCGACGTCGCCGAAGACGTTGTACACCCCGCCCATGCGACCGACCTCGTCGTCGGGTGTGAGGTCCCCGAGCAGGGCGAGCAACACCGGCGCCGCCGCTCCGACGCCCGCGCCCATACACAGGATCGCGACCAGGAGGGCGGGGACGGTCGGGACGAACGCGATCACGAGAAAGCCGGCGGTCAGCGAACAGAACGCGGGGACGGTCACGAGCCCGCGGCGGTCGAGTCGATCGGAGAGCCGGCCGCTCAGCACCGTCGTCGCGCCCGCGGCGAGGACGCCCAGAGCCATCACGACGCCGGCGACGCCGGCGGCCTCGAGCGCCGAGACGGACATCGCGTTCACCTCGGCGTACCTCGCCAGGGTCGTCAGCACGAGCCCGCCCCAGAGAAACTGGATGGTGAAGTTCCCGAAGCCGATCGGCAACACCGCCGGGTGACGCCGGACGATCGCGGGGATCTCCCGGATCGTCGCCGAGCGGGCGTCGTCGGATCCCTGGACGTCGGGCAACACGAGCGAGGCAACCGTCCCGGCGATCAACGCGAGGACGCCGGCGACGAGGAACGCGGTCTCCATACCCACGAGGTCGGTGAGCACACCCCCGAGCACGAGCCCGGTCGGGAACCCGAGGGACTGACCACCGCGCATGTAGCCGATCCACCGGCCGCGGTTGCCCGACCCGGTGACGTGGGTGATCGTCGCGAACGCGCCGATGAAGACGAACGCGCTGCCGACCCCCCAGGTCAACCGTGCGAGGACGAAGACGACGCCGGGATAGGAAACCTCCCCGAGGACGGGGACGACCGCGAGCACCCCCGGTGGCGTGTGGAGGCCGGCGACGTAGCCGAAGGGGGCGATCGCCTGTGTGAACAGCCCGAAGATCATCGGCTTTCGCGCGCCGACCCGATCGATGATCGCCCCGGCGGGGGTGTTCATCACCAGCCTGGCGATCCGGTTGGCCGCGAGGATGAGACTCAACATGACCGCGCCGATCACGAGCACGTCGTCGAGAAGCGGCAGCGTGGGAAACGCCACCCCAGTGGCGATCCCGCCGAAGAAGACGCCGGCGACGATCGCCAGCGCGACCGTCCTGACCTCGGCGTCCGTGTACTCACGTTCCATCTGCCCGTCGATGGCCCGCGTTCGTACAACCGACCTAAGAACGTTCGGATCCCGGCGAGGGTCGGAGGCGCCGCGAGCGCACGGAAGTTCCAAGTGCCTAGAGAGCGTACCACATGCAATGGAGCTTTGGGGCTGGCTCGCGGGCTACGTGGTGTTGCTGGCCCTCTTTCACCTGCTGCTTTACTACGTCTACGTCCGCCGCGGCGACGACGAGCCGCGCTCGCGCTCGACCCCCGGAAAGGGCACCCCTCGGCAGCCGACGAGCCACGAGGCCGTCCACCCAACGCGGGACGGGCACGCCGGTGCCGCCGAAGGTGTACGCTGCCCGCACTGTCAGGCCGGGAACGAGGCCGATCCGGCGTTCACCTACTGCTGGAACTGCGTCTCGCCGCTCCGGTACTGACGGCGCCCCAGTCGGTCGGTGGCCGTCGACGTCCACCCCACGGTCGGTCCACTACCCCACCACGTCGGCCGGTCGTCGACGCCTCATCGCCCCACGGCGTCGGCCGGTCGTCGGCTCACCGTCGCCGTAACCGACCGTTGTCCGCCCCGCGAGCGATCTTTCCCTCCCCGTACTACACGATTACCACGAGTTTTGTCGTGCAACCGGCGGTGGAGGGTCAAAACGATTCCGCCGATTTATATCTTCGGAACGCCGCCGTTCGGCGAGCGCGCGAGATGACCGGACTCAGGAAGACGGATCAAGGAAAACCCGTACTGGACGCCGAGGGAACCCGGGTCGGTCGGCTCCTCGTCGTCGTCGACGGGCGTGGCTACGTCAAGCCGGAGCCGACCGTCGGCGACGCGATCAGAGCACGGCTCGGCCTGGGGGGCGCAACCGACGGCAGCCACCCCGTCGACGAGGGCAGCGTCGACCGGATCACCGACGACGCGGTTTACCTGCGTGGCACGTTCTGATACCGATCGTCCCGACGTGTCACCGACGATCGCTCGAACGGGATGGTGACCTCCTGGCGGCTCACGACGGATCGCACGTGGAGAGCCGAGTGGCGGCCAGTGGCGCGAATCGCCGACAGTCGCCGGCACTGACCGCCGGACCGCGCCCGCGGCAGGATCGGCCACAACCGTTAGGTCGGTCGCTCGAGAACGACCGAAACGGGGCCGACGAGGGACACGCGAGGGGCAAAAGCGTGGTGGATCGCCTGCCCGACTGTCGGCTCCACAGCTCGGGGTCACGGCGTCTTCGACCGCTCCCGGTCCGGTCGGTTTTTGTTCCCTGGTTGGCT
>PUPA01000057.1 GCA_003552885.1 Natrialbaceae archaeon | reverse complement strand
GAACGGCTCGCGGCGTTCGCGTCGCTCGTCGCCGCCGGCCGCCGCGTCCGGGGCCGGGACGTCCCCGGACTCCCGGTCGTCCCGCCGACCGCGTCTCTCCGCGTACTCCCGGACGGCCTCGGGCGTGACGAACGCCTCCCCGTCCCGCTTCTCGACTGCGGGGACGGCGTCGATGTCGACGTCTAGCTCCCCGGCGAGCCGGCGCGTCGCCGGAGCCGCGAGCGTCCGGTCGCGGTCCGCCGACTCGCCCGAAACCCGGCTCGCACCCTGCGTCCCGGCGTCGTCGGCCGGCTCACCCGAAACCCGGCTCGCACCCTGCGTCCCAGCGTCGTCGGCCGCGGCCGCCCGGACGTCGGCCTCGGTGATCCGGCCGCCGGCCTCAACGATGTCGGCGAGGTCGACGCCCTCTTCGCGGGCGAGCCGGCGGACCCGTGGCGGGGCGAAGATCCGTCCCCCCGGCGTGGGGACCTCGGCGTCCCCGGAGTCGGTCGCCCCGTCGGCGTCCGTCGGGACCTCCCTGTCGGCCGTCGTCGAGTCGCCCCCCTCCGCGGCCGACGGATCGTCCGCCTTCGCGACGTCGAAGCTGACGAGCACGTCGCCGACGGGGACCAGCTCGCCCGCCTCGGCGTGGAGCTCGCGGACCGTACCGTCGACCGGTGAGGGGATCTCCACGAGCGCCTTGTCCGTCTCGACCTCGGCGACCGGCTGGTCCTCGCGTACCGGATCGCCGACGCTCACCAGCCAGGAGACCAGCTCGCCCTCGGCGACGCCCTCGCCGACGTCGGGGAGGGTGAACTCCCGGACGGTCAAAAGTCGGCCACCTCCCTGATGCCGTCGGCGATGCGTGCCGGCTCGGGCAGGTAGTAATCCTCTAAAGCGTACAGGGGAAACGGCGTGTCGAAGCCGGTGATCCGCGCGATCGGCGCCTCCTGGTAGAGCAGCGCCTCCTCCTGGATCGTCGCGACGATCTCGCCGGCGAGGCCGCCGGTTTTCGGCGCCTCGTGGACCACGGCGGCGCGGCCGGTCTTCTCGAAGGAGTCGACGATCGCGTCGACGTCGAGCGGGGAGAGCGTCCGGAGGTCGACGACCTCGACATCGACCTCGCCGGCGAGCTCCGTCGCGGCCTCGAGGGTCGGCCGGGTCATCGCCCCCCAGGTGAACACGGAGACGTCCTCGCCCGCCCGGCGGACCGCGGCCTCACCCAGCGGGAGCGTGTACCGCTCGTCGGGCACTTCCTCGCGGAACGCCCGATAGATCAGCTTCGGCTCGAGGAAGATCACGGGATCGGGATCCTCGATCGCGCTCGCGAGCAACCCCTTGGTGTCGTACGGGGTCGACGGAACGACCACCTTCAGCCCCGGCTGGTGAACGAAGAAGGCCTCCGTCGACTCCGAGTGGTGTTCCGGCGCACGGATCCCGCCGCCGTACGGTGCGCGGATCACCATCGGACACGTGTGTCGCCCGCGCGAGCGCGTGCGGAGGCGTGCTGCGTGGGAGACGATCTGATCGAACGCGGGGTAGATGAAGCCGAGAAACTGGATCTCCGGCACCGGCCGGAGGCCGTAGGCGGCCATCCCGATCGCCGTCCCGACGATCGCCGACTCCGCCAGGGGCGTATCTATCACCCGATCCCCGCCGAACTCGTCGTAGAGCCCCTCGGTCGCCCGGAACACGCCGCCGTTCTTGCCGACGTCCTCGCCGAGGACGAGCACCCGTTCGTCCCGGTTCATCTCCGCGTACAGTCCGTCACGGACCGCCTGTACGAGCGTCAGATTGGCTGTGTCGGTCATCTCAGTCCTCCAGTAGCGCGTCGTCGCCGTGTCGGTCCCTGAGCCGATCGAGGTACGCACGCTGTTCGACGAGCCGGCGGGGGGTCCCCGCGTAGACGTGTTCGAAGATCTCCTCGGGGGCCGGCCGCTCGGCGGACTCGGCGGCGTCGATCGCGTCGGCGACCGCAGTCTCGATCCGGCCCTCGATGGCGTCGACGCGTTCGTCGTCGAGGATCCCCCGGTCGCGGAGGAACCGCTCCATCCGCGGGATGGGGTCTTTCTCCCGCCAGCGTTCGACCTCCGCGTCGTCGCGGTACACGGAGGGGTCGTCCGCGGTCGTGTGTGCGCCGTAGCGGTACTGGACGGCCTCGATCAACGTCGGTCGGCTCGCCCGGCCCGGTGCCCGGTCTGCGAACGCCTCGGGATCTTTCGCCTTCTCGACGGCTCGCCGGGTGACCAGGTACACCGCGAGCGGATCCATGCCGTCGACCTGAACCCCCTCGAAGCCGTACGCGAGGGCCTTCTGGGCTAAGGTCTCACTCGCCGTCTGTCGTTCGCGGGGCACCGAGATCGCCCACTGGTTGTTGTTACAGAAGAAGACGGCGGGGACGTCGAAGACGCCGGCGAAGTTCAGCCCCTCGTGGAAGTCGCCCTCGCTGGTCGCGCCGTCGCCGAAATAACAGAGGAACGCGCGCTCGTCGCCGGCCAGGCGGGCGGCCCACGCCGCGCCCGTGGCGTGGAGCACCTGGGTGGCGATGGGCACCGCGACGGGAAACAGGTTCGTCCCCTCGGGAGTCCGGTTGCCACGCTCGTGGCCCATCCAGTAGAGCAGGGTCCGCTCGAGTGACATCCCACGGATCAACGCGGCCACGTGCTCGCGGTAGCTGGGAAACACCCAGTCGCCGTCCTCCAGTGCGTGTGCGCTGCCCGCCTGGGCACCCTCCTGGCCGGACAGCGGGGGGTACGTCCCCATCCGACCCTGTCGCTGGAGGCTCACCGCCCGTCGGTCGAAGTGCCTCCCAAGCTTCATGTCCTCGTAGATGGCGACCAGCGTCTCCTCGGGAACGTCGGGCACGGTGACACCCTCTAAGGGGCGACCGTCGTCGTCGAGCACCTGCACCCGTTCTGCCGGGCCGGCCCCTACCGCGCTCACGGCTGTAGCCACCTGCGCATACTCCCCGTTCTATCGCTCACCCTATAGGATTTTCGTAAATAGCTTACTGTAGCCACTATTCTTGCCGGTCCGGGGAGAGGGCGGCGCCGAGCGGCCCGAGAGGTGCCCGATCG
>PUPA01000158.1 GCA_003552885.1 Natrialbaceae archaeon | reverse complement strand
GTCGACGTGGTGAACTTCCGGACCGAGGAGGCCAGCTTGGAGGACATGTTCGTCGAGTACACGGGGCGGCGATGAGCTGGCTCGTGGTCGCCCGCCAGGAGGCGTGGCTGACGGCGACGGCACGCTCGGTCCGGCTGCTCGCGGGGTTGCTCGTGCTCGTCTGTGCGATCGGCGGCTACGTCTTCCCGGTGTTCGATCCGGGCCCGCACACGACGGCACACTTCGGCGGCTACGTCTCCGGCTGGCTCGGGACGCTCGTCCCCCTGATCGGGCTGGTGGTGGGGTACAACGCCGTCGTCGGCGAGCGTCGGTCGGGCGCGCTGGTGCTCTCCCTCTCGCTCCCCCACCGCCGCCGGGACGTCGTCCTCGGGAAGCTCGTCGGACGGCTCGTTCCGGTCGTGGCGGCGATCGTCGCCGGGGGTCTCCTCGCCGGCGCCCTCGTCGTCTACCCGTTCGGGGAGTTCACCGTCGTCGCCTACGTCGCGTTCGTCGGCGCAACGGTCGCCCTCGGGGTGGTCTACACCGCCCTCGGCGTCGCGATCTCGACGCTCGTCGCGACGAAGACCCGCGCGACCGTGGCGGCGTTCGGCATCTACGTCCTGTTCGTCGGCGTCTGGACGGAACTCGAGGGCGCGATCGAGTTCGCCCTGGCCTCGATCGGCCTGGACCAGGAGGGGATCCCCGCGTCGGTCGAACTCCTCCTCGCCCTGGAGCCGACGACGGCCTACGACCGGATCGTCGCGGGCGCGATCGACCCGGCCGGGAGCGTCGGGGACGCCTGGTACCTCGGCGAGTGGGTCGCTCTGGCCCTGCTGGTGCTGTGGGCGACGGTGCCACTCGGGATCGCCTACCGGCGGTTCGCGGGGGTCGATCTCCCGTGAGCCGCCCCGACGGGGATCCCGCCGGCTGGCGGACGATCGCCCGCAAGGACGTCCAGGACGCCGGCCGCTCACGGACCGTCTGGCTGGCGTTCGCCCTCCTCGTCGTCGCCGCCGTCGGCTTCGTCGTCCTCGACACCCGCTCCGGGGGCCCCGACTACCTCGCGTTCGTCGACGGGATGGCCGGACTCGTCGGCCCGGGGCTGCCGATCCTCTCGATCCTGCTCGGCTACCGGTCGATCGCCCACGAGCGGATCGACGGCAGTATCCGGCTGTCGCTTTCGTTTCCCCACTCCCGGCGCGAGCTCCTCGTCGGGACGTTCCTCGGGCGGAGCGTCGTCTTGCTCGTCCCGGTGTCCGCGACGTTGCTGCTCGCGGGTGCTCTCGCGGCCGTCCGCTACGAGCCTGCGGCCGCGATCCGCTGGTACCCCTGGTTTCTGTTCCTGACGGCGGTCTACGGGCTCGCCTTCCTCGCTGTCGCGGTCGGGCTCTCGATGAGCACAACCGTCGACCGCCGGCTCACCCTCGGCGCGTTCGGCGTCTACCTCCTCGCGGTCTCGCTCTGGGACACGCTCGTCTCGGCGACGGTGCTCGTCCTCCACCGGTTCCGGTTCGAGGCGCTGGTGGACCCTCCCTCGTGGGCGTACCTCGCACACCTCCTCCAGCCGAGTGAGGCCTACTACCACCTGCTCCGCGTCGGTGTCGACGTCGACCGGGCGAACCGGTACGCCGAGGCCGGTGCGCCGTGGTTCGTCGAGCCGCCGGTCGCCGCTCTCGTCTTGCTCGCGTGGACCGCGACGCCGCTGCTCGTCGGTTTCGCCCTGTTCCGTCGGGCCGACCTCTGAGTCGGAGGCCCCCCACCGGCTTCTACGCGCCCTCGCGGTCCGGTGGCCCGTGAACGGCTTCTCTCTACGCCGGGACCGGCTCGACGGCCTCCAGCTCCGCGACGTTCCTGACGCCGACGCCGTCGGCCAGCGCCCGCCTCGCGACGGGGAGCTCCGGATCGCCGGCCAGCCGGAGGCGAAGCTCCAGCTCGACGACCGTGTCGTTCATGCCGGGCTGGAGGCCGCGAACGCGCACCTCCTCGGCCCGGTCGACCGTCTCCAGCCGTTCGACGACGCGTGCGGCGCCGGCCGCGAGGTCGCCGGCGGCGTTCAGCGGGACGCGCACGGCGACCCGCGCGCGGACGACGCGGTGGTCTCGTGTCATAGCCCTCCGCCGAGGCTCGAACCCGGGGGCAACGCCCTGTCCACGACGCCTCTCGGCGTCACACGGAGGGGTGCCCGCGCGAGGACCTCCCGGCGAACGAACTGCGAACCGAGTCGGAAACCCACAGCCCGTCCGCCCTGAGAAGGGGCCTAATTGGCGCGGACGGGGGTTCCGATCTGCGTCGGAGACCGACCCCCTCCCACGCCGTATCCGGACGCTCCGCTTCCCGATCCGAGCGAACGGAGTGTCTCGCGTGAGAGGGACGTCATGGTCGGTCGTGTCGGAGCCGCTGGCGGCGAGTTCGGCGTTCGCCGTATTAACCGTTTCCCGGGTCTGTCACTGCCCCCCACAGTCCGGTTGGCTCCCGCCCCCTTCACGGTCCGGCCAGCCTCCGTCCCCCTCCAGTCCGGTTGGCTTTCGCTCCCCTCACGGGCTCGCCGGCTCCGCCCGCCCCGCCACCGGTCGGCAACGCATATACGAGCGCGGCGGCTATCGCCGCCCGATGACCGACGAGACCGACCCCGCCGGGGCGGGCTGGTTCGCCGGCCTGGCGCCGGACGATCCCGGGGCCGAGGCGATCGCCGAGGGCGGAACCGAGAATCCCCGCCCGTGGCCGCGGCTGGCGGTCGACGCGGGCTTCGTCGACGACGAGGGGGCGTACTACGACCGGCTCCACGAGGCGACGACGCGGGCGACCCGCCGGGCGGTCCGGGAGCGCGAGGCGGCCGACGACCAGCAGGTGAAACACGCCGTGCGGGCGATGGACGACTGTCGCCGGACGGCGAACGAGCTCGCCGAGCGGCTGTCCGAGTGGGCCGGCACCGTCGACGGCGGGGGGTCGGGGATCGGGTACGCCCGGGAGCTGGCCGCCGAATCCGACGGCGAGCCGTTCGCCGGCCTGGCACGCCGCGTCGCCGACCTCGCGGCGGAGGCCGACCGCCTGGAGTCGTTCGTCGAGACGCGGACGCCGGAGGTCGCCCC
>PUPA01000038.1 GCA_003552885.1 Natrialbaceae archaeon | reverse complement strand
TCGCCCGCCGTCCCGACGCCGACGACGGCACCGCCGGCCAGGCCCGTGCGTGGTGGGGCGACGTCGTCGGGCCGGGGAAGGCGGTCGACACCACGGAGTACTACGTCGTCTGTGCGAACGTTCCCGGCTCGTGTTACGGGACGACCGGCCCCGCGAGCGAGAACCCCGAGACTGGCGAGCCCTACGGCACAGACTTCCCCCCGGTGACCGTCGGCGACTGGACTCACACACAGCGGCTGTTGCTCGACGAGCTCGGCGTCGGGCGGCTCCACGCGGTCGTCGGCGGCTCCGTCGGTGGCATGAACGTCTTAGACTGGCTGCGTCGGTACCCCGACGACGTCGACCGCGCCGCGGCGGTCGCGGCCGCCGCCAGGCTGGACGCTCAGTGTCTCGCCCTCGACACGGTCGCCCGGCGGGCGATCACGACCGATCCGGACTGGAACGGGGGTCACTACTACGGCGGTCCACGGCCGGACGCGGGGCTTGCGCGGGCCCGCCAGATCGGCCACGTGATGTACCTCTCGAAGTCGTCGATGGCCCGGAAGTTCGGCCGCCGTTCGGCGGGCCGGGAGACCGTCCGCGAGGGCGCACCCGACCCCGCCGCCGACTTCTTCCCCTACCGCGAGGTCGAGTCGTACCTCGACTACCAGGCCGGGAAGTTCGTCGACCGGTTCGACGCCAACAGCTACCTCTATCTCACCCGGGCGATGGACGATTTCGACCTCGCCGCGGGCTACGAGAGCGACGCCGACGCGCTGGGGGCGTTCGGCGGCGAGCTGCTGGTGATCTCTTTCAGCGCCGACTGGCACTTCACCGTCGAACAGGCCGAGAGCCTGGCCGAGGCGTGTCGCACCGCGGGGGCCGACGTCGCCCATCACGTCGTCGACTCCGACCACGGACACGACGCCTTCCTCGTCGAGCCCGAGAAGGTCGGACCACCCCTCGCCGGCCTGCTCCGTGAGGGGCTCTCCGCCCGGCCGATCACCGACACGGCGAGTTCCGGCGACGACTTCGCACCCGTCCACTCGAGTCTGTTCCCCTCGTGAGGGTGCCGGCCGCCCCGGCGGCCCGCCGTTGGCGAGTACGGCCTCGTCGAATCCGTCGTCGGTCGTTCGAACGGGACAAAGCGGACGGGACGGCGCAAGCCACCGGTGGAACGGGACGGCACAACGGTCACTCGCGGAACGGGACGGCGGTCCCCATCACTCCACGATGACTCCTTCCCCGAGGAGGATCTCGCGGAGTTCGGCCATCGATCCCACGACGGCCTCACAGGCCGGGGCGACCGCGGGCTTGGGATCGAAACCGACCGCGAGACCGGCGACCTCGAGCATCGGCAGGTCGTTGGCACCGTCGCCGACCGCGATCGTCTCACCGAGGGCGACGCCGACGGAGTCGGCAAGCTCCGCGAGTGCGTCGTCTTTCGTCCCCTCGACCAATGGCCCCTCGACCGCGCCCGTGAGCGCGCCGTCGACGGCCGGCAATCGGTTGGCGACCACGTGGTCGACGCCGACTCCCTCCCGGTCCAGGGCGGCCTCGACCCCGCGCTCGAAGCCGCCGGTGAGGATCGCGGTCTCGACGCCCGCCTCCCGTAACTCCGCGAGCAGCTCCCCCGCACCCTCCCGGAGCCGCACCCGGTCGAACGCCGCCTCCATCTCCGCCTCCGGAAGCCCCTCGAGCAGCGCCGTCCGCTCGCGGAGGCTCCGGGCGTAGCCGATCTCGTCGTTCATCGCACGCTCGGTGATCGCGGCCATCTCGTCGGCGACGTCGATCCGGTCGCCCAGCAACACGGTCATCTCGGAGTCAGAGAGGGTGCCGTCGAAGTCGAATGCGACGAGGGTCATCGGCCGGTCGTTGTCCCCCGCCGGATAAACCAGTTCGGCTTTCCGGACGGCTCCGGGTCGGTCGGTGGGGTCGGGCTAGAGGAAATCCGAGAGGCCGGCCTGGCCGTCGTCCGAGGCGTCGTCGGTCGCGTCGCCCCCCTCCGAGGCCCCGTCGGCCGCCGTGTCGTCGTTCGGGTCGTCTTCGGTCGTCGCGTCGTCGCCGGTCGTCCCGTCGTCCGAGGAGCCGTCGCCGAGGGGAAACTCGCCGTCTCCCGGCCGCGTGGCGAACGCGTTACCGACCCCCTCGAGGACGCCCTCACTCCGGCGTTCGACGGCCTCCTCGACGATCGAGGCGACCTTGTTGGTGTCCGCGCCGCTGCCGGTGACGAACGAGAGTTCGCTCTCGTCGAGTTCGTACGCCGCAGCCATCGCCACCGTGAGCTCGCGGTTTCGACAGAGGTGGGTCATCTCCGCGAGGAAGGGGACGACCTCCCGGCGGGCCGTCGCGACGCTCGTCCCCTCGCGCTCGGCGACCCGTTCGGCGATCGCATCGCGGGTGTCCCGTTTCGACCGCGTCCGGCCGAGTTTCGACCAGTAGCTCGGCGGTCCGTACCGTGTCCAGCCGCCCTTTGGCTCCCGGCGGGCGGCGGCCACGCCCGCGGTCATGTTGTCGGCCGCGTACCGCCAGTAGGAGTAGTTCTGGGTCGCCCGAACGCGCCCGAGCCAGCGGTCTGCGTTCGCCAGAAAACCGTAGGCGTCGGCGAGCTCCGCGCCGGCGTAGTCCTTGGGGACGTTGTCCTCGATCCAGTTTATCAGCTCGTCGGGCGTCTCGTCGACGTCGTAGGAGGCCTGCAGGGCACCCTGGGCGTCCTCCTCTTTGATCAGCGCGTCGAGGAACTCGAAGATCCCGGTCGTCCGGTCGCGTTCGCCGGTGACGACGTCCTCGACGGTCAGCCGCCCCGTCTCCTCGGCGACCGCCTGGAGGTCGTTGACCGCCGAGCGCAGATCGCCCGAGGTCGAGTCGGCGATCCGGCGGAGTGCCTCCTCGTCGTACTCGACACCCTCCCGTCGGCAGATGTCCCGCAGAACGGGGACGATCGAGCGCGCCGAGACGTCCCGGAACTCGATCGTCTCACAGGCGTTGCGCAGCGACCGGCTCATCTCGTAGAACTCGTTTGCCACCAACACCACCGGCTGGCTGGCCTCCTTGACGACCGTCGTCACCTCCTTGGAGCCGCCGTAGTCGGCCGAGCCGTGGAAGTTGTCGGCCTCGTC
>PUPA01000255.1 GCA_003552885.1 Natrialbaceae archaeon | reverse complement strand
GGGTACTCCGCTTCGAAGTCCTCCGCCGCGACCTGCGTGATCGGTGCGACGGTGTTCGAACCCGATGCTGCGATCGTGCCCGACACGCCGCCTTCATCGTCGCCGCCCATGCAGCCGGCGAGGGCGAGGGTTCCCGTCCCGACGATCGTCGCGAGTGCGCTTCTCCGTCCGATATCCCGACCCATACCGCGTTGGCTTGGTGCCATCGTCGCATCGTTCCAGACGCACGGGTAAGAAGTGTTCTAATATTTATATATTCGGCTCGGTACCGCTCTGTATCCACAGTAGAACTCGGTTCCGAAACGAACGAGTATATAGCTCACACGAGAGCCGACAGTCGGGGAGAGCTGGCGATCCAGGGGCGAGTTCCCGCGCTCAGCCGTCCCTGCGAAGTGAGCCGAGGGCCCGTCCGGCGACGACGTCGAAGAGCCCGAAGACGACGGCGAGGCCGGCCAGCGCGAACGGCGCCAGCCCGAGTCCCAGGCCGGCCGCTTCCACGAGGGCGATGGCGCCGACGGCCAGGACGCCGATGCCCCGCTGGGTCGCCGGCTGCCCGTCGCCGAGAGCTAGCCACCCCACCCCGCCCAGACAGACGACGGCCGCCGCGGCCGAAAAGGGAAGTCCGAGAAGCGCCACGGCGAGCACCACGCCGCCGACGATCACCCCCACTCCCGACTGTCCCAGCCGCGCCGTGGCGTCCTCGCTCATGGCGAGCGGTTGGACCGCCGGGAGAAAACCCTTGAGGGTCGGGCCGTGTCGTCGGCCGGGCGAGCTGCCGGGGTGGCGTCGGCGCTCACCGGACGTTCCCGAGGTCGACGAACGCCGAGAGGTCGGCCGTCAGCCACGCCGTGAGGGCGTTCTCGTCCGTCCGCGTCTTCGGGGCGATCGTACAGCGGTCGGGGCGGTCGTCGTACCGGACGACGATCGACTCGAGTGCGAGCGGCCGTCCGGGCGCCTCGCGCGATCGGTCGGCCTCCCCCGCGTGGATGTCACGTGGCACGGATGTCCCTTCCACGGGGAGCGTACAAAACCGCTGCTAGTTGGGATATCGAGCGCTCCGTACGTCTCGGTAGGTCCGAGCCGGGTCGGCGCCGGCGGTGGCCAGTGGGCCGGACGGCCGAGCCCCGTGGGATCCCGGGAGGCCTTCGGCGCGGACGCTACGGCTCCGGCGAGACGATCTTCTCGGGTGGGCGGGGGACGTGTTCGTCGGTCCGGACGCTGAGAACGCGTTCGGCGTGCACGTCGTAAGCGGTGAGCGCGCCGCCGTAGACACAGCCGGTGTCGAGGCCGACGACCCACTCGCGGTCGATCGGCCGTTCGAGGACGGTGTGGCCGAAAAAGACCCGCGGTGGCCCCTCGTACCGATCGAACCAGAACGGACCGTCGTAGCCGCTCCCGTCGACGGTCGAACGCATGGTCAACAGCTCCTCTGGCCCGTGGGCCGACGGCGGCCGGCACGGATCGACGCCGCCGTGGACGACGAGGCCGCCGTCCCAGGAGATCGCGATCGGCAGCTCCTCGACGTACCGGTAGGCGGTCGGCCCGAACGACGGGAGCGAGACGTCCCCGTCGATGAGCTTCTGTTCGTTGTTCCCCCGGACCGACAGCATCCGGTCTGAGGTGCGGACCCGCTCTATGACCGCCCGGCTCTGGGGTCCCTTGCGGATCAGGTCGCCGACGAACACGACGAGGTCGTCCTCGGCGAGTTCGAGCCGGTCGAGCAACGCGTCGAGGGCGTCCAGACAACCGTGGACGTCGCCGACTACGTAGACGTCGTTCCAGTCATCGAGGTCGATTCGACGGTGGGGCCACCCGAACGCGTGCTCGAGCGTGGCGGTCGTGGTCGTCACAGTTGTCCATCAGTAGGCGGTCGGCGGTTGTAAACCGTTTATATGTGACGGGAGTGTGTATACATAGTCCTCTTGTCGGCTATATAGAACAGCGGCGGGCGTCGCGACCGGCGGCAGTCGACTCGCCGAGCCCGACGGCCGGGGGCTGTGGAGGTGTGCCCCGGGCCCATTCGTCGACCAGCGGCGGACACCGTACCCCTCCGGTGGAATTATATCCTACTCGGTGCAACCGTGTGGTAGTGAGCGTCAACGTCGACCGCCGTGTCGTCGCCCCGGGGAGCGACGACTACGTCGAGCAGGCGTGGAAGCTCAAAGAACGGATCAAACGGGAGGAGGGCGTGCTCAAACAGCGCCGGAACTTCTTCACCGACGCCTACCGCCGCTCGACGGTCCACTGTTATCTCGAAGACGAGTGGCTGATCGGTTTCGCCGCCGTCCGCCGGGACGGCTACGTCCTCTTTCTGGCGGTCACCCCGGAACGGCGCGGGGACGGCATCGGCAAGCGCCTGATCGTCCGCGTCGCCGAGGAGAACCGGACGGTGACCTGCCACGCCAGGACGAGCAACGAGAACGCCCTCCGGTTCTACGAGCACCTCGGCTTCGAGATCACCCGACGAATCGACAACTACTACGAGGACGGCGGCGACGCCTACTACCTCAAACTCCGGACCGAGGGCGGGCTCGCCGATCGGATCTCCGGGCTGATGCGACGGTAGGAGAGCGGGAACTGTCGGCAAGTATCGGTAGGAGGTCAGGAACTGTCGGCGAGAACCGCCAGGGGACGCCTCGGCGACGACGAGGGGATCGGAGATGCCGGCGTCTCCGGGAGGGCGACCGAATCCTCACGACTTATCTGTGTGAGCTGTGATCGTGGCGTATGCGCGCAGCCGTCCTGCGGGAGTACGGCGAACCGCTCGAGATCACCGACGTCGAACGGCCGACGCCGGCCGACCACGGGGTCGTCGTCGACGTCGAGACCTGTGGCATCTGTCGGAGCGACTGGCACGGCTGGCAGGGCGACTACGAGGGGATGGACCTGATCGGCCAGATCCTGGGCCACGAGCCGGCCGGCACCGTCCTCGAGGTCGGATCGGAGGTCGAGTCGGTCCGGGAGGGCGATCGGGTCACGGTCCCGTTCAGCCTCGCCGACGGCACCTGCCCGCACTGTCTCGCCGGCCGTAGCAACGCCTGCCGGAACGCCCCGTCGCTCGGGTTCCACGAGTCGGTCCCCGGCGCCTTCGCCGAGGAGGTCCACGCCCCCTGGGCGGACGTAAACGCCATCCGACTGCCGGATGGGGTCTCCACCGTCGAGATGGCCGGGCTGGGCTGTCGCTTTATGACCTCCTTTCACGCGCTGGCCCACCGCGCGGAGCTCGGCGCCGGCGACTGGGTCGCCGTCCACGGCTGTGGCGGCGTCGGCCTCTCGGCGGTGGACGTCGCCTCCGCCCTCGGCGGGAACCCCATCGCGATCGATCTGGACGCGGAGAAACTGGAGCTGGCACGCGAGCTCGGCGCCGAGGAGACGGTCGACGCGAGTGCCGTCGAGGACGTCCCTGCCGAGGTCGCAGCGATAACCGACGGCGGTGCGGACGTCTCGGTCGACGCCCTCGGCATCGCCGAGACCTGCCGGAACTCCGTCGCCTGCCTGGATCACTTCGGCCAGCACGTCCAGATCGGCCTCACGACCAAGGACGAAGGCGGCTTCGTCTCCCTGCCGACCGACGAGATGGTCCGCAAGGAGATCGACTTCCTCGGCTCCTACGGCATGCAGCCGACCCGCTACGACGAGATCTTCCGGATGGTCGAACGCGGCCGGATCCACCCCGACGCGCTCGTCTCCCGGCGGGTGTCGATAGACGAGCTCAACGACCGGCTGGCGGCGATGACCGACTACGAGACTCGGGGAATCGAGGTCATCACCGAGTTCTGACTCCACGGCGTGCCCGACCGGCCCACGACACGCCGGCCTCCCCGCGGCGGCCGAGGTGTGCCAGGCCCCCCGTCGAGGGCCATCCAGTAGTATTATGCCGCCGCCGCCCGGAGTACGGCGGGCGCATGGAAGAGCGGACGCGGGCGTACCTCAGGGGACGGTTCCGGGATCACTACCGCCGAACGGAGCTCACGCTGCCCCCGGACGCCGCCGACCGCGAGTGGGGGTACATTCCCTGGACCGCGGGGCCGGGGACGACGATGGTCCGTCACCGGTCGCTGCTCGAACTCGGCGATCTCGGTGAGGTCCTCGTCCGCGAACGCCCCCAGCACGTCTACTTCTCCGCCGGGCGGTACGACGAGCCGGGCGCGGGCTCGATGGACGAGAAGGGGTGGCGCAGTTCGGACCTCGTCTTCGACCTCGACGCCGACCACCTCCCACGGGTCACCCTCGGGGAGGACAGCTACGCGGAGATGCTCGAGAAGTGCAAGGACGCGTTGGTCCGTCTGCTCTCGTTTCTGGAGGACGACTTCGGCTTCCGGGAGCTCGAGATCGTCTTCTCCGGGGGCCGTGGTTACCACGTCCACGTCAGAGACGACGCGATCCTGGGACTCGACGGCGACGGGCGCCGGGAGATCGTCGACTACGTCCGGGGGATCGGCCTCGAGTTCGACGAGCTGATCCGGACCGAAACCGTCGCCGGGCTCGGCCGGAAGACGCCGACCCAGCGTCGGCTGCTCGAGGTCGACGGGGGGTGGGGCCGACGGACCCACGGCCACCTCCTGTCCGCTCTCGATGAGCTGCTCGAACTCGAGGAGGAGGCGGCGATCGCCCGACTCCGGGAGTTCGACGGCATCGGCGAGGGGAAAGCCCGGGCGACGCTCGCGGCCGCACGGAACAACCGCGAGGAGCTCGAGGCGGGCAACGTGACGGTCCACACCGCCGTCTCACAGCTCGCCGAACGGTTCGCCCGGCTCGCGGTCGAACGGGACAACGCGCCGATCGACGAACCCGTGACGACCGACACGAACCGGCTGATCCGGCTGCCCGGGAGCCTCCACGGCGGCAGCGCCCTCGAGACCGTCCGTATCGACCGGGAGGACGTCGGGGCGTTCGATCCGCTCGTCGACGCCGTCCCGGAGACGTTCCGCGGCCACGAGATTGCGGTGAACGTGAGCCGCGGCGGGGAGGTCGAGCTCGGGGGCGACATCTTTACGGTGCCGGACGGAGAGGTGTCACTACCGGAGTACGTCGCGGCCTTCCTCATGGCACGCGGCAGGGCAGAAAAGGAGAAAGAATGAACCTAGAGGAGCTTCGCACCGTCCAGAGCAAGGAGCGCCAGACCGACAGCCTCCAGCATCTGCGTCCCTCTTTCTACCGCGAGGTCGGCGAGTACATCGGCGAGCTCGAGGACGAACGCGAACGCGCCGCCGCACGCGCCGCCGACCCGTTCTCCTCGCCGGAGGTCGCCCGGCTCACCGACGAGATCGAGTCCGCGAAAGACGTGGTCGAGGCGATCTACGAACGACGGATGGGAAAGCTCGTCAAGGGCGCCAGCCTCGCCGCCGCGGGGATGCCCGCCGACGAGGACGGCCTGACCGCCGAGGAGCGGGAGCTGTTCGTCGACCTCGTCGACCGCATCGAGACGAACAAATCCCGCGTGCTGGAGGTCCTCGACGGGCGCGCGCCGGCCGACGCCGCCGAGTCCGAAGTGGACCCGTCTGCCGCCGATCCGGCACGCTCGGGGACCTCGACCGTCGACCCGCCCGAGGCCCCCGGACCGGCGTCCGAGGCCGTCGGATCGGCGGCTCGCGGGGAGACGGGGGCGTCACCGCCGCCGACCGACGGGAGTCGCCGAGGCGAACCGACCGGCCCGGACGACGGCCGACCGGCCGACGACGGAATCGACGCCGCCGAGGCGATGGGGGCGTCACGACGGACCGAGTCAGCCGGTGCGCCGTTGGGGGCCGAACCGACCGGCGACGCCCCGGGGGCCGAGCCGGCTAGCGACAGCTCGGAAACCGAATCGGGCGACGCCCCGGGGGCCGAACCGATCGGCGACGGCTCGGGAGTCGGCCGGCGGACGGTCCGGATCGTCCGGGACGTCGGCTCGATACTGGGCGTCGACGACCGAGAGTACACCCTCGAGAGCGACGACGTCGTGACGCTGCCCGAACAGAACGCGACGCCGCTCATCGACCGCGACGCGGCCGAGCCCCTCGAGTGAGCTACGCCGTCGCCGACGCCGTCGCCACCGTCCGGTCGTCGACGACGAGCCGAACGCTCACCTCGTCGCCGGGTTCGATCGTCGGCTCGTTGGTCCCGGCGAGCCACAGCGACGCCCGCTCGCCGACCGTCCACCGGGGCTCGGACTCGGCGTTGAACGGACCACTCGGCGCGCCGTCGAACCCGTCGGTGCCCGAGAAGGGCACCGTCGGCTGGTGTTTCAGGGGCTCGTCGTCGACCTCGACGACCAGCTCGAGGGCCTCGACGTCGATCGGATCGCCGGCGACGTGGCGGACGGTCAGACGGTCCTCCTCGGCGTCGACGGCGAGCTCGACCGTCGCCGTCGGCCCGCTCGAGCCTGGCGAGAGCTCGACGGCACCGAGCAGGAAGACGGCCGAGAGCGCCACCGTGATCGCGACGAGCGCGAGGACCCCGACGAGCGGCGCGATCCCGCGCTCGTGGGGCAGTCCGTGACAGCCGTGGCGTGAGCCGTGGACTGGACCCACACGCGATACGGCCGAGCCGGGAGGGACACGCGACACGGCGTCTCTGGGTCCGTCTTCGTACTTGAACACACGCCGTCGCACACCGCCCTGGAACGGCGACTCTCACACGGGTGGCTCAGCTACGCCAGCTCGCGACGGTGCCTTCGACCCGCTCGCCGTCGGCCTCGGCGGTGATCTCGGCGTCGCCGTCGGGTGGGACGAGCCAGAGGCTCCCGTCGTCGGTCGTTCCGCGCTCGTCGCCGTCGACGAGCACCGAGGCGTCGACGCTCGCGTTGTCCTCGGTGTCGGTGACGGTCACCTGGATCGGTCCGTTGACCGGCGTCCGCTCGACGGAGAGCTCGAGGGAGCCGTTCGTCCAGCTCCGGTCGGCCGGCGTCGACGGCAGCTCGGAGAGCGTCAGCCGCTGAACCTCGTGGTAGACGTTGCCGGTTCCGCCGTCGAGGTAGGCGGTCATGTCCCCCTGAGGGGTCGACATCTCGGTGCTGTACAGCTGGGCGGCCCGTGCCTCGCTGAAGACGGTCGTGCCGACCAGGTTCTCGGCCGTCCACGGGTACAGCTCCTCTTCGAACCGGTCTATCGCGTTCCCGATTCCCCCGACGCCGTCGGCCAGCCCCCGGTCGCGGTTGTCAAAACGGGTCGTCTCCCGGACGTAACGGTCGCCCTCGATCGTCGCGAGGGTGACGCCGTCCTGGGAGCTCTCGAGGGTGATCGCCCGTCGGTCGACGTCCGGCTCGCCGTGGACGCCGCCGTCGAGACTCTCCCGGAGGTCGGTCCGGAACACCTCGAGGGGTGCCCGGGCGTCCTCGATCTCGGCGGCGTCGTAGCCGGGCACCCGGTCGGCGTGTGCCACCAGCTCCGCGAGGACGGCGTCGAGTCCCTCGGCGTCGTTGTGGTTCCCCACGAGCGTCGAGAGCAGCCGCTCGTCGGTGATCTCGCCGTCGGCGTGCTCGCGGACCGCGGCGCGCTCGCGCCGTTCGAGCGCGTCGATCCGGTCGTCGATCCGCTCGTGGGCCGCCTCGATCGCCGCGGCGCGCTCCTCATCGTCGAGGTCGTCGAACGCCGACTCGAGCGAGAAGAGCACCACGTCGGCCCGTATCGCGTCGTCGTCACCGGCGAGGGCCGTCGCGAGGTCGGGTCCGGGTTCGACGTGGCCGCTGCGGACGCCAGGATCGAGCGTGAGCCGGTTCGTGGTTCCGTCGGCGTCGACCAGTCCGTCGGTCGGCGACTCCTCGAGGGTCATCTCGGGGGGAGGGGCGTCGGCTGGCATCGTTCCGGCCATGGCCATCGCGGGCAGCGAGAGGACCAGAAGCGACGCGAAGAGGGCGGAGACCACGCGGGTCATCGCCGGTACTCTGTCGCGGAGCTACAAAAATCGGTCGACCCCCAGTAAGGGGTCGTTTCGCCGGGACGAGCAACGAGGAGGTGTTCCCGGTAAGCCGCCGATAACGGCCGGTTCCCGTGATGGAAAGGGTTTTTTCCCCCGGGAAACCACTGGTTGTCACGTATGCGGCCCTCCACCGCTCTCGCCCTCGTGATTCTCCTCGTCGTCGCCGCGGGGGTAGCGACCGCACAGCCGTCGGCCGCGACGGCGGTCGGCGGACCGTCCGCCGTGACGGACGACGCGACGTCACTCGCCACGATCGGCGACGGCAATCCGACCGCCACGATCGGTGGGGGCGAGTGGGCGGCCCTGGCTCCGACGCTCGAGCCCGCCGAGCCGGCACAGGTGATACGCATCCAGGTCGGCGAGGACGGCGACGCGGTCTGGACGGTCGAGAGCCGGTACCGGCTCGAGGAGGGCGACGGTGAGGCGTTCGAGGCGTACGCCGAGGCGGTGACAGCCGGCGAACGCGACGTCGGCTACGACCGGGAGACGTTCGAGCGGTTCGCCGCCATCGCCGCCGCAGAGACCGACCGTGGGGTGGAGATCACCGACTCCGGCTGGGAGGAGCCCCGAACCGAGAGCGAGGAGACCGACGACGGCGAGACGGTCGAGGTCGGCGTCGTCGCCTACTCGGCGACGTGGACGGAGTTCGCGGTCGACGACGGCGATCGGATCGAGCTCGGAGACGCGTTGGGAGCCGACGACGGCACCTGGCTGCCATCCCTGCGTGCCGACCAGCGGCTCATCATCGAGCGCCCCTCGGCCGAGTACACCTTCGATCGGACGCCGCGTGGCCTCCAGAACGGCGCGCTCGTCTGGGATGGGCCCTACGAGTTCGCCCCCCAAGAGATCGACGTCAGCTTCGAGTACACCGGCGGAGACGACGGGAACGGGACGGTCGACGACGGCGACGGCGATGGCGACGACGGCGAGGGCGTCCTCGGCTCGTTGCTCTCGCCGTACGCCGTCGGGCTCGGGCTGGTGATCCTCGCGGCGCTCGGCGCCGGCAGCTACTACGTGACGACGCGGCGCCCGACGGCCGAGTCGACGGTCGCCGAGGTCGAGGACGGAGCCGACGGTCGAGGGGGAGCACCCGCGGATCCGACCCCGCCGGCGGAGTCGGTCGACCCCGAGCTGTTGAGCGACGAGGAACGGGTCCTTCGGCTGTTGGACGAACGCGGCGGCCGGATGAAACAGGGACGGATCGTCGAGGAGACGGGCTGGTCGAACGCCAAGGTCTCCCAGCTGCTCTCGAAGATGGACGAGAACGACGAGATAGAGAAGCTCCGGATCGGTCGGGAGAATCTGATCACGCTTCCGGAGGTCGATCCGACCGAGGTCGAGTGAGCGCGGTTGGGGCTGGCCCGACGGCGTGTCGGGGGCGTTCGGATCAGTCGAGGGCTGCCTCGAGCCGGTCTACCAGGGTCGCGTTCCCGACGTGGACGGGCGTTCGCTCGTGTACGGAGTCGGGCTCGACCGCGAGCAGCGACCGCGAGCCGTCGGAGGAGCGTCCGCCGGCGGTTTCGATCACGTGGGCGATCGGCGCACCCTCGAACAGCAGCCGCAACTTCCCCTCGGGCCGGGAGTCGAGGGCGGGGTACGCGAAGATCCCGCCGTAGCTCACCACCTGGTTGACGTCCCCGACCATGGCACCGCCGTAGCGGAGCTTGAGCTCCGACTCCACCTCGCGGGCGTACGCCCGGAACTCCTCGGGCCAGTCGGGAACCCGCCCACCGAAGCCGTAGACGACCGGCTTCGCGGGCAGGGTCAGCCCCTCCCGGACCGGCGTCCGCTCGCCTCCCGAGAGCTCGTACTCCGTCACCGAGCCGCCGTAGGCGAGCATCAATGTCGTGATCGGCCCGTAGAGGACGTAGCCGGCGGCGCGGATCGCCGTCCCCGGCGCGGGGAGGGGGTCGTCGTAGACGGCGAACACCGTCCCCATCGCGTTGTTCGACTCGAGGTTCGAGGAGCCATCGAGGGGGTCGACGGCCACCGAGAGCCCGTCGCCGTCGCCCTCGACCGTGGGGCGTTCCTCGCTCGCGTACTCCCCGACGCCCCCGAGGGCGAGCAGACGCTCTGCGAGCAGCTCGTCGGCCCAGACGTCGGCTTCGACCTGGCGCTCGCCGCTCGGGTTCTCGGCGTCGACCGTCCCGCGGCGGCCGACGAGCCCCTGGCGGATCTCGGTCGCCGACCGGGCGATCACGTCGACGACGGCGTCGACGGTCATCACTCGAGGGCGGCGTCGGTCGTCTCCCCGCGGTAGATGACCCCCTCGAGGGCGTCGAGGATGCGGGTCGGATCCTCCCGTTGCCAGACGTTCCGGCCGACCGCCAGCCCGTGGCCGCCGGCGTCCATCACGCCCTCGACGGTCGAGACGAACTCGCGGTCGGTGGTCTTCGAACCCCCGCTCATCACGACCTTCATGTCGCCGGCACACCGCACCGCGTGGGCCATCGCCTCGCGGCTGCCGGGGTACTTGACTTTCGCGACGTCGGCGCCGAGGTCGAGCGCGAGCCGGGAGGCATACGAGATCGTTCCCGGTTTGGTGTCGTTTTTCAGCCCCTGACCCCGCGGATACGACCACATGACGACGGGGAGGTCGTGTTCGCGGGCGGCCTCCTGGACCTCCCGGAACTCCTCGGCCATCTCGACTTCGTGGTTCGAGCCGCCATAGAGGGTGAAGCCGACCGCGTCGGCGCCGATCTCGGCGGCGTACTCGACCGAGCAGTTGACCGCGGAGTCGGGTTCGCCCATCCAGAGGTTCGAGGTGCCGTTGAGCTTCACCAGCAGGTTGACGTCGTCCTCGTAGCTGGGGTAGTAGCCCTCGGCGACCCCCTTCTGGACGGCGATACAGGTGACCGCGTCGTGGGTCGCCGTCTCGAACACCGTCGACGGGTCGAGCTTCTCGGGGACGTCCGCGAAGTCGACCGGGCCGTGTTCGAGGCCGTGGTCCATCGCCAGGATCAGGACGTTGCCGTCCCGAACGATCGGTGAGTCGTCGATGTCGAGCATTCGATCGAAGATGCCACAGGACCGTATAAATCTCTGATGGTCGCTTCCACTCGGCGGACCACGTCCGCGTCGATCCGATCGAGTCGCGCCCGATCGCGGGAACCGGCTCACCCGACCACGACCACCGACTCACCTGACCACGATCACGGGAACGGGCGACCGGCGGACGACGGTCTCGGCGACGCTGCCCAGGCGGAACCGTTCGGCCTCCCCGAGCCCGTAGCTGCCGACGACGACCGCCTCGACGTCCCCCTCCTCGGCGAAGGCGACGATCGACTCCGCGGGCTTGCCGACCGTCGTCTCCCGGCTGACCCGGTCGGCGTCGAGTCCGACCTCCGCGATCGCCCGGTCGAACAGCCGGTCGACGCGCTCGCGTTCCCCGGCGAGCCACGCCTCGGTCAGCGGTTCCGCGCTCGCGTCCTCGGGGTCCCGATCGAACGGATCGATCGCGTGAAAGAGGACGAGCGGTGCCGACGGGAACGTCTCCGCGGCGTACGCCAGCGCCGCCATCGATCGCCCGGAGCCGTCGAGCCCGACCAGTACGCCCATATCGGCCGTTCGACGTGGACGCGAATAAGACTGGGGGAGGCGCCGCCGGCTCGGGCCGTTCGAAGGGCGAACCAGACGCTACTTGTGAGGGGTCGCCCTAGCTCGGGTGATGAACCGACGGAGACTGCTCGGGACCGTGGTGGCCGGTTCGGCCGTCGCCGCGAGCGGCTGTCTCGGCTCGTTGTTCGGGGGGGAGACGGCAGAGAACGTCGTCCTCGATCCCCCGGAAGACCAGATCGCCGAGAGCGGAGATCTGGCGTCCCCCGCCTACGGCGAGCCGTTCCCGGAGTTCAGCCTTCCGGATCCCGTGGCGGAGACGACGGTCGACGTCGCCGCCCTCGACGGCGTGATCCTCGCGACGGCCTTCTTCAGCTACTGTGACGCCGAGTGCGTGCCGCTGATCGACTCGCTGGCGGGCGTCCAGCACGGCACGGCCGACGAGGGGATGGTCGACGACGTCACCTTCCTCGCGACGACGTTCGATCCGGAACGGGACACCGCAGAGACCCTCGCCGACCACGGCGACCGGATGCGCGTCGACATGGAGCTCGGCAACTGGCACTACCTGCGACCCGAGGACGACGAGGAGGCAGAACGGATCGTCGTCGACGAACTCGGCATCGGGATCGAGCGCGTCGGCCCGGAGGACGCCTACGACTTCAACCACATCACGATCACGTCGCTCGTCAACCCCGACGGCTACGTCGAACGGGCTTACCGCGAGGAACGGCTGCCGGTGGAGGACGTCCTCGCCGACGTCGAGGTGGTGCTCTCGGCGTACGACGAACGGACCACGGGGTGATGATCGCGCCCCCGGCTGCCGGGCTCGCTTCCCTGCCCTCGATCGGTCCCGCCGTCGCTCCGGGCGCCGTCCTCGACGTCTGTTACGATCCCTCACTCGACCCCTCGTTCGGCGCGGAGACGATCGGGCCGATCGTCTTCTTCGTTATCGGGCTGCTCGGCGGGGCCCACTGTCTCGGCATGTGCGGGCCGCTGGTGACGACCTACGCCGACCGGCTGCGGACGGACGACCGTCGGGAGCTGCTCACCCCGTATGCGGTCCGCCAGCACACGCTTTTCAACCTCGGACGGACGGCGAGCTACGCGGCGATCGGCGCCCTGTTCGGCGCCCTCGGCGCGTTCGTGTTCGTCGCCCCGATGACGGTCACCGCGGCGATGGGCGAGATCCACGCCGTCGCCGGCCTGCTCGTCGGGACGATCATCATCGTCATCGGCGTCAACTACCTCCGCGGGGGTGGGACGGTCGGGGGCTCACTGGAGCTCCCGCTCGTTGGCCGGGGGCTGAGGGCCGTCCAGCGCTGGCTGCTCGCACGCGTCGACCGCTGGGTCGGTGGCGTCCGGATCACCGGCCTCGGGGCGGCCCACGGCGCGCTCCCCTGTCCGCTGACCTACCCGGCGTACCTCTACGCGCTCGTCCAGGGCTCGCCAGCCGGTGGCGCCGTCTCGCTCGCGGCCCTCGGGCTGGGGACGATCCCCTCGCTGTTTCTCTACGGCACCCTCTTTCAGGCCGTGAGCGTCGAGACCCGGATGCGCCTCCACCGCGTGCTCGGGGTCGCGTTCGTCGCACTGGGGTACATCTCCTTCCAGCACGGGCTGGCGGCGCTCGGGGTCGTCCTCCCCCACCCGCCGATCCCGTACTACCAGCCGCTGTGAGGGGGGTTCCGGTCGGACACTCCACGGCCGCCGACTCCGCGTGGTCGGCGCCGCGACCGGACGACCCGCGCCGCGGGGGCGACACACCGGAGCCGTCCCGCGGGAGATAAGTCGACGTGGCCGTAACGCCGGACGATGAGCGACGACCCCGCCACGGTTCGTTCGGTGGCGGTCTCGAGGGAGGACGTCGTCGACGCGTTCGTCTACGGCCGGGAGAACCCCGGCACCGCGAGCCTGCGTGTGACCCCGCCGTTTCACGGGCGGATGCGTGCTCGCCTGCACGTCTCCCACGGACCGGCCGACGACGGGGCGATCCACCTCCGGCCGGCCGACCTGCTCGCCGACGCGGTCGTCGCGGCGTACCCCTCGATCGAGCGCGTCGAGGTCGACCTCGGCGTCGACCGGGAGACGGCGCCCGAACGCGTCCGGGAGGCACACGCCGACGCCATCGAGCGCTGGCGCGAGCGTGCGACGTCGGCGATCGTCGAGGAGGTCGCCCTCGTCGACGGCCACGCGGTCGCGGTCAAATCCCTCGGCCCCCCGTGAGGCCGCCAAAGCGCGGCGAACCCGCACGATCACTTTCACTTTCACCCCGGACGGATCGGATTGACGTTGCTTCTGGCCCACCCGTTCGGTATGAACGCGAGCGTCACGCGATCCGAGCCGGCTGAGTGCGGTCGAGCACGGCGCCGTATCGACGTTACGGAGCTCGATGCCGCCGGCGTCGACCGGTACGTTCGCGAGAACGTCGCCACCGACCGGGTCTCACTGGAACACCGCGGCGCCCGAACGTACCTCGTCGTCGAGGGCTGAGCACCGAACCGCGAACGATCCGAAAACGGC
>PUPA01000182.1 GCA_003552885.1 Natrialbaceae archaeon | reverse complement strand
TCGCGGCGGCGACGGTGACGTCGATCCGGTCGTCCTCGCGTTTGCCCATGATCTTCACGTCGGGGCCGAGTTCGGGGTGTTCGTCGGCGTACGGGCCGTTGAGCCGGCGTTCGGCGTTGAGGACGATCTCTTCTGTCTCCGAGAGGGGTGCGTGGCCGACGCCGAAGCTCGTGTCGTTGGCCATCGGCACCGTCGCTCCGTCCTCGCCGAACACCTCCTGGAGGTCGCCGCTTCCCTCCCCGAGCCTGACGTCGACGACGACGTCGATCCCGAACTCGAGTTCGGGGATCGCCTCGGCGAGGTACTCACGCGCGGCCGCGAGCGCGATCGTCTCCGCCGGAAACGGCCGTCCCTCGTAGGATTTGGTGGCCCGGCCGACGATGAGCAGGTAGATGGGGTCGACGACCTCTCCGCCGCCGAACGCCGGGGTCGCGCTGCCGGCGACCAGCTGGGTCTCGTCGGTGTTGAAGTGTAACACCTTCCCGAAGCGGTCGATGTACGCCCGCGCGAGCGCCCCGGCGACGCTCTCTGCGATCCCGTCACAGATCGAGTCCGGGTGGCCGATGCCCTTTCGCTCGACGATCTCGATGCGCTGGTCGGCGACGGCCCGTCGATCGATCGGCTCGATACGGATGTTCCGGTCGGTCATTGCCTGACGTTCAGCCGGGGCGGTTCTATAACTTGCGAAAACCCCGTCGACGGGGAAAATGCCTCGGAGTAATCACCTCGACTGGCTCTCGAGTACCATCTCGAGGTAGGAGGTCCGCGTACACTTCTGGTCGTCGAGCTCGAGACGGTCGACGATGGCGAACGCGCCCTCGCGGGCGCCCTCGAACCCCGCCGCCGTCGCTTCGGTCTCCACCTCGACGAACTCGCCGACGCCCTCGACGCGGTCGAGCGTGACGGTGTACCCCTCGAGGGAGAACCGCTCGCGTTCTTTCCGGACCGTGGCGGCCGGCTCGAACCCCAGCTCCTCGAGGATGGTAGCCAGCGCGTCGGCGTCCTCGACGGCCGTCTCGACCTCCCGGCGGCTCTTCGAGTCGTCGTCGACGAGCGGCCCCTTGTAGGTGAGCACGGCCGTCCCGTCGCGGGGCTCTCTGCGGATCCGGATGGCCTCGTCGGTCTCCGCGAACGATCGGTCGGGCGCGTCGTAGTACGTATCGGCCTGCAGGACGGCTCCGCGGTCGACGGCACCGAGCCCGTCGAGCCGGTCCCGGACGGTCTCGAGCTCCGCCGGCAGCTTCAGTTCGACCTCGTACATGGGGGTATCGAGGGTGGGTACCGACAAATATCCGCCTACCGAACTCCCCACCGCGTGTGGGCGCTCGGACGCGTCGAGCCGACGGCTGAAAAGCGCGGTCCTTAAATGTAGACGGCGGGACCATCAACGTATGAGCGAGGAACACGAGGCCGAGACTGCAGACGAAGTCGACGAAGCCGAGCCGGCCGACGACGGAGCCGACTCGCTGGACGCCGAGGAGTCAGCCGAGACCGAAGACGCCGAATCGGCCGAGACCGAAGACGCCGAATCGGCCGACGAAGGGGGGCTGTCGACGGGCGAGTTCGTCGAAGTCGCCTACACCGCCCGCACGGTCGAGGACGGCCAGCTGGTAGACACGACCGACGCCGACGTCGCCGCCGATGAGGGCGTCGACGACGGCGGACGGGAGTTCAAACCGCGGACGATCGTTCTGGGTGAGGGACACATCTTCGCCTCCGTCGAAGACGCGATCGCCGGGGGCGACGTCGGCGAGACGGGAACAGTGACGGTGCCCGCCGGGGAGGCCTTCGGCGAGTACGACCCCGACGACGTCGAGACGATAAGCATCGAGAAGATCGACGAGGACGACCAGTACCCCGGCGCGAACGTCCACGTCGACGGCCGCCACGGCTACATCCAGACGGTGATCGGCGGCCGGGCACGCGTCGACTTCAACCACCCGCTGGCCGGCGAGGACGTCGAGTACGAGTACGAGATCCTCGACGTCGTCGAAGACCGCGAGAGGCAGGCCGCCGGCCTCTTCGAGATGTTCCTCGACGTCGAACCGGAGCTCCGGATCGAGGTCGACGAGGTCGAAGAGGAGGTCCCGGTCGAGCCCGACGACGAGGACGAAGCCGACGCTGACGAAGACGCAGGCGACGAGGACGGAGCCGACGAGGACGCCAGCAGCGACGACGGGCCAGAGTTCGAGGTCGAGGTCGTCGAGAAGGAGACCCTCTACGTCGAGTCGACCCCTCAGCTGACGATGAACCAGCAGTGGATGTTCTCGAAACAACAGATCGCCCAGGACGTCATCGACAAGGTCGGCGTCGACCGGGTCATCGTCCAGGACGTCATCGAAGAGATGGGCGGCATGATGGGCGGTATGGGCGGAATGATGGGCGGCATGGGCGGCGAGCTCGAGGACGCCCTGGAGGACGCCGACGTCGACGCCGACGAGCTCGTAGAGGAGCTCGAAGGCGAGGGGAGCTGACCGAGCGTCAAGGTTAACAGGTTCCCCGGGAAAAGGGTGAGTATGAGCACCGAAAGCGCTGGCACCGGGGAGACCCGACCCAGGATCGAGGTGAGCGAGGAGGCGGCCTCCAGGGCGCTGGCCTTGCTCGACGAAGAGGGACTCGACGACGGCGAAGCCGGACTCCGGCTGTTCGTCCAGCAGGGGGGCTGTGCGGGACTCTCCTACGGAATGCGCTTCGATACGGCTCCCGAGGAGGACGACACCGTGTACGACCACCACGGACTGCGGGTGTTCGTCGACCCGGCGAGCCTGAAGTACATCGGGGGCAGCGTCCTCGACTACGAGACGGGGCTACAGGGCGAGGGGTTCCACGTCGAGAACCCCAACGTGGTGAGCGAGTGTGGCTGTGGCGAGTCGTTCCGGACCTAGTCGTCGAGTTCGAAGGCGACGGTGACCTCCGCCTGATACTCCCGGCTCTCGGCGGTCGCGACCTCGACGCCGAGCTCGTCGACCTCCACCCAGTGGACGTTCTCGAGCGTGTCCTCCGCGCGGTCGATCGCGTCCTCGGTCGCGTCCTCGAAGCTCTCCGTGCTGGTGCCGATCAACGTGATTTTCTTAAAGACCATCGCACCTGTCACTACCCCGTACGGTAACTTAAACGTATCCGGGG
>PUPA01000178.1 GCA_003552885.1 Natrialbaceae archaeon | reverse complement strand
CGTTCATCACGTTGTCCGAGGAGGGGCGATCAGCCGACCGCTGGGAGCCGGTGAACACGATCGGGACGGGCGTCTCGAGGGCGAACGCGAGCGCGCTCGCGGAGTACGCCATCGTGTCCGTTCCGTGCATGACGACGACGCCGTCGGCGCCCGCCTCGATCTCCTCGTGGACCGCCCGCGCCAGCTCGCGCCAGATCGCCGGAGTCATGTTCTCAGAGAGGATGTTCGCGACGACCCGTCCGCGGTAGTTCGCCCGACCGGCGAGGTCGGGCACCGCCCGGAGGACGTCCTCGGCGTCGAACTGGGCTGTGACGGCACCGGTCCGGTAGTCGACCGTCGAGGCGATCGTGCCGCCGGTGGAGATGAGCGAGATCGTCGGCAGCTCCTCGTCGAAGGCGATCTCCGAGGCCCCGTCTTCGCCTCCCGCCTCCCCGACGTCGTAGACGTCCGCCTCGAGCAGCTCCACCGAGGCGCCCGACCGGTCGACCCCGACGTTGTAGCCGCCGTCGAGTTTGATCACGAGGTGCTCGCCGTCGCTCGAGGGCAACACCACCCCCTCGAAAGACTGCTCGTCGCGGTCGACCCGCACGCGATCGCCTGGATTCATACCGCCCGGTTGTTCGTCGGCACTCTTGAAGCCATCCCTCCCCGATCCGAGCCGACGCGGCTGGCCCCGAGGCGCCGGTCGAACGCGCCGAACCGGCCGACCGCACTGGCTGGGACGACCGCGGTCGTGGCGGGGTCGATCCGCCGCCGGCGGATCCCTCCCTCGCCGCTGGTCCCGTCGACGTCGTCAGAAGTGTAGAAAAGATATTTTGTATATAAAAGTGGTAGTTACTTCTAGACGGCCGCACGGTCCGGGCCGATACTCGACCCTTCGTGGTGTGGCTTTCTGGTCCTCTGATGGTACGAGAGGGCCGAAATCGACTCTAATCGACCGAAGGCCGTCGGGTGCGTTTCGGGCTCACGACGACCTCGACATCTAGTTAGACAGACGGTAGTAATTTAAAAAAGAAGAAAATGGAAACTATCCAGGCTACGAGGAACTGGTTCTCGACGCCACCAGAGCCAGCAGGCGCGCGATGTGCGTCGACGACCGGGTCGGGTTCGAGCCCGTCGACCGCCGGGGTACCGACGTCCACATGGGTTTCCCGTTTCGGACTCCGACGCGGTCTGACCGAACGACCCCTACCCGATGCGGTCCGACCGGACGATCCCTGCCCGGGATTCCTCGCGGGGCCGATCGCGGTCAGTGAAAGGAGACGCCGAGGTCCGCCAGCCCGTCGTTTTCGGCCGCGAGGTTGATCAGAAGCGGCGTGATCGCTTCGACCTCGGCGCTGTTCGCGAGGGAGCCGCCGTCGAGCGCCCGGAGCCCCTCTAGCTCTCCGACCAGCTCCATCACGGTCGCTTTCGCGGCCGCGTCGTCGCCGGTCACCACCACGTCGAACCCGAGCTCGTGGTCCAGATCCGAGAGCGCCCCGGCCGCGAGGTTCTGGAAGGCCCCGACCACGGGGGTCTCCTCGGGCGCGGCGTCGGCGGCGATCTCCGCGACGCTGCCGTGTGGCGGCCGGTTGTAGTGAAAGCCGTCCTCGTCCCGCGAGATGCCCACCGCGGGGCTGACGAGGACGGCGTCCCCGAGCTCGTCGGCGACGGCCTCGACGGTGTCCGAGAGGTGATACGGCGGGACGCAGGCGATCACGACGTCCGCGTCGGCGGCGGCTTCGGGGTTCGCCGCGGCCGAGAGCTCGACCGTGGTCCCCTCGTCGAGCCGTTCCGCGTACGCCTCGACGGCGTTTTCGGCCTTCTCGACGCTCCGTGAACCGACCACGAGCTCGTGGTCCGTCCCCCGGGCCAGCCGTAGCGTCAATCCCTCGCCGATGTCCCCGGTGCCCCCGAGTAGCGCGATTCGCATGGGGCTGGCTTCGGACGCGTCGCGCAAATCGCTTCCCGTCCCGGCGAGATCGGCTGCCACCGGGCCGACCCTCACTGGGGACGGGGGCTCCGGGCACGAACGCGGCGTCTGGGGCCGACACGGTCGGGCGCTCCGTTCGATCCGACGGTCGCGCACGCAGCCCAAGTATAAATAACACAGGTATAATACAAAATTTATACTTCTCGGGAAACCACCGCTCGAACGCCCTGACGGGGGCGGCTCAGTCGAACTCCGGATCCCGTTTCTCGAGAAACGCCTCCACGCCCTCCGCGTGGGCGTCCGAGCCGTACGCCTGCACCTGCAACAGGTTCTCGTAGTCGAGCGCGTCGGTCGCCCCTCGTCCCAGGTTCTCGTGGAACGCCCGTTTGGTCAGGCCGATGGTCCGGGTGGGGAGCCCCGAGAGCGTCCCGAGTAGCTCGTCGATCCGATCGTCGAGCGCATCGGCCGCGACGGTTCCGTTGATCAGGCCGAGCTCGGCGGCCTCCCGGGCGTCGACGAGCTCGCCGGTGAACGCGAGTCGTTTCGCAGCTCGCAGTCCGATCAGGTGTGGCAGCACGAACGTTCCGCCGGTGTCCGGGATCAGCCCCACCCGAACGAACGCACACGAGAAGCGCGCGTCATCGACGGCGTAGGCGAAATCGGCGAGGGCGACGATCGCCAGCCCCGCGCCGACGGCGTCGCCGTTCACCCTGGCGACGATCGGGACGGGACAGTCGAGACACTCCTCGACGAGCCGTCCGAACGTCTCGCCGAGCCGTCCGTAGGCGTCGGCCGGCTCCTCGCGGCGTTCGGCCATCGCCTCGACGTCGCCGCCCGCGCTGAACGCGTCGCCCTCGCCGGTGAGGACGACGGCGTCGTGGACGGCCGGATCGGCGCTCGCGACCGCCTCGGCCAGCTCGACGGCCGTCTCCGTGGTAAACGCGTTCAACACGTCGGGTCGGTCGAACGTTATCCACAGCACTCCCTCCTCCTCGTCTACGTCCATAGCTCGAGCTCTCCCGCGTGGCCCATAACTCTGGCCGTCCGACCGCTCGGGGATAGCCTCCGTATTCGTTACTGAAAATATATACTTACCGGATAGGAGCTGAGATCTTATACTTCTGGACGGGACGCCGTTCGATCCCGACGACCGGTGGGTCAGCCGACGCCCTCGAGGAGGGCAGCCGCGACCACGGCCGATCCCAGGAGGACGCCGGCGGTG
>PUPA01000129.1 GCA_003552885.1 Natrialbaceae archaeon | reverse complement strand
CGCGGCCTCCTCGACCGACAGCTCGCCGTGTTCGACGGCGGTCAGCACCCGGAGCAGGTCGGGATCGTGGTCGGGGCCGGATCCACCCAGCTCGTCTAAGGTCACCTTCGTCGACTCGCCGACGAACTCCGGGAAGTCGACGCCGTCGCCGAGCGCGCGTTCTTTTTTCACCCGGTAGTTGCCGCCGTCGGTGACGTGGAGCTCCCCCGGGTGGAAGAAGTACCAGTCCTCGCGGTCGAAACGCACCCCGATTCGCGGTTTCGCTCCGAAGTTACGCGCGAAGTAGATCAGTGCCTCTACCTCCTCGCCGGTCAGGTAGATCGGCTTCTCGGCGCTGGATTTGGCCTCGATCGCGTAGAACAGCTCCCCGTCGCCGGCCAGCACGTCCGGCAGCTCCCGATCGGTCGCCGAGCCGCTGGCGGGCGCGCGCATCACCGCGAAGCCGGCCTCGTCGAGGCGGTTGACGAGCTCGCGTTCGCGGCGGTCGCCTTTGGCCTGGGACATGTTCGTATCTCGCCGGTCGGCGGTAATAAGCGGACGGCAACGCGCGGACTCTCGTGCCCGGGGCGGAGCCGTCGCCACCTCCGCTCGCGTGTGGGAGTGCCGAGTCGGTTCGATCGTGTGGAAGCCGGCGAGTCGGTCCGGGCGCGTGGGAGCCGCGAGTCAGTCCGCCGCACCGTCCGACTCCTCGAACGACGTCACACCGACGCCGATCGGCGCCGTTCGTCGGTTCGTTCGCATGCGTACCGGTACACTCGAGGACACGGAGTAGTCGGTACGTGACCGATGGGGAACCCCCCGCAGTCACCTCGGACACACCTACGCGGCTCGGACTCACCCACACCGAGCCGACGGCGTCCAGACGAACCGACGAGGGCCGACGGCGACCGGACTGGCCCGGCGTGAGCCGCTCAGAGCAGCGCCGCCGCGACCTCGATGGCCGTCCCGACGGCTTCGACGACCGCGGGCACCCCCTCTACGTCGTCCGTGCCGAACTCGAGGGCGAGATAGAGCAGCCCGAACTGGAAGGCGTTGAACAGCGCGTGGGCCATCGTCGGCACGAAGAGGTTCTCGGTTTTCACGTAGACGTAGCCGAAGACGACCGAACCGACGAAAATGACGCTCATGGAGACGCCGATCGCGAGGGGCTCGGCGAGAGTCCCCTCGTCGGTCAGCGTGAAAAGCGGGAGGTGAACGAGCGCGAAGATGACGCTCGTGACGAGGACCGCGCCAATCCGGCTAAACGCGTCGTAGAGGCGTTTCTGGATGACGTTCCGGAAGAGAAACTCCTCTGCGGGGGCGTTAAAGAGGAAGACGACGACGATCATGATGAGCACCATCGTCGAGTCGCCGCCGAGGTAGTCGACGACCTGGCTGCCGGTCGGCTCGACCCCGGCGGCCTCCGAGAGCAGGCTGACGGCGAGCAACAGTGCGAAGCCGGCGACGAAGCCGCCGACGGCGTACCCCCAGTCCCGCAGCGTCGGCGTCCGGAGGTCGACGTACGCCCATCCCCGACCCGTGTACGCGAGGTACGCCGCGCCGGCGACGAAAAAGCCGAGGAAGTTGAGCACGAAAAACGCCGTCAGCGTCCCGCGAGAGGCCGCCGCCGGCGATTCGAGGAGGGTCGGATCGGCGAGGAAAGCGGGAATCGTCATCACCTCGGCGGTGAGAAAGCCGGCGACGGTCAGGCCGACGGCGACGAGCAGCCCCCTGACTCGCCCTTCGGGGCTCGTGATGGTTTCCATGCTCCCCCGTATGGGCACCGGCCCCTTGTGCGTTACCTCCCGGGGATCGGCCCCTCGTGTGTTATCCCGGACACCGACCCCTCGTCCGTTCCCCCTCTGGCACCGATCCCTCGTGTGTTATCCCGGGGATCGGCCCCGCTTACGGGCTGACGGCCTCGGGGAGACGTCGGTGGATCCGGGCCGACCCGCCAGCTGAATCCGGTGTTCTCGACGTCCGCGAGGCGTCCGTCGGACGGTCACTCGAACAGGCGGGCCGTCGCCTCGCCGGAGGCGACGATCTCGGGGTCGGCCGCTCCGACCTCCGATTTCGGCAGCACCTCGATACGTGCGGTCGCGAGGGTGCTCCCGTAGTCGAGGACCTCCGCTTCGATCGCGTGGGTCTCGTCTACCCCGTTGTGAAAGGAGACGTCGAGTCGGGTCGTCGCGAGCGGGACCGGTTCGAGGGCCTCGGCGATGATCGCGGCCATTCCGGCGGCGTCCGCCAGCGTCATCAACACCCCGCCGTTGATCCCGGTGGTCGGACCGACCTCCGGCGGTCGAACCCGTTCGCTGGGCTCCTGGCTGAGCCTCACGAAGCCGCGTTCGACCGCCTCGACCTCCGGTTCCAGCCAGGCGTAGTACGGGTTCGACTCCCGGAGATACAGCAGGTACTGCTCTACCGCCTCGAGACGGGTCTCGACCGTCTCCGGGTCCAGCTCACCGTCCATCGCCGATCCCCTCCGGCGGCGTCGATGACGGGGGCCGCTCGAACCCGTTCGTGTCTGATCTCAAAGATGTGATTCGCCGGCGCGTCGCTCGTCTCCAGCCGTGTCGTCTCTTCCCCGTCAGAGACGGGTGGTGTGTCGCTTCCGTCATCGGTTTCCACCTCTCGATGGCGACCATCGGTGACCAGGTCGAAGTACCCGAAAATAAACGTTGGCGTAACGGTAAGTATCGGCCAAAGGGTATTTTTACCACGACGTTGAGCGGGGCCAGACTCCAGCGATTGACGACCGACGGCCGAAGACCAATGACCAACTCCGCGACCAACGACCGGCGGCCGACGACCGACTCACCCTCGTCTCCGGGGACGTGAGCTCACCGGACCGTGTGTCGGCTGCTCAGGTCCCGTGATCCCAGGAGTCCATGTACTCCCGCTGGCTTCCCGTCAGCTCGTCGTACTCGACGCCCTCGGCCTCGAGTTTGATCTCGGCGATCTCGCGGTCGCGTTCGTCGGGGACGTCGTGGACGCCCGGCCCGTAGGCCTCGCCGTTCTCGACGAGTTCGCGCACGCAGGCGGCCTGGACGCCGAAGCTCTGGTCCATCACCTCGACGGGGTGGCCGAGCGCGATCGGCGCGGCGAGGTTGACGAGCCGTCCCTCGGCGATGACGTTCAGCCGGCGGCCGTCCTCCATCT
>PUPA01000103.1 GCA_003552885.1 Natrialbaceae archaeon | reverse complement strand
TCGCCGACCGAGGTACTTTCATTTCTCAACAATCCGAACTCGACATTTCGATCCGTGTCGAAGGCCCGATTGAAGACGGTCCAGATCTTCTGGCAAATCCATACGGCATCGTCGCCGTAAATCCCGGCGTTCACGAGAATGCCAACTACGACCTCGCTATGTCCTACATCGGGTTCATCACGTCCAGAGAAGGACAGGAAATTATCGAGGAGTATACAGTCGAAGGTGAACAGTTGTTCTTCCCTGAGGCGGTTTCTGAGAACCCGAACTTCCAACAGTACGTCCCCGAGGACTGGACCCCTGACGAAGAGTAATTCGTAGCAATGATCGAACTGGTATCGTCATTAGTTCCCATCGCAGACGGCTTCACTCCGTTCATCGTCGATTTTCCTTTCGAACGGAACTACGTCGAGAGTGTTATTTACGTCTCGTTGTACGTGAGTCTCACTGCTGTTCTGATCAGTACACTCGTAAGTCTCCCAATTGCGATGCTCGTTGGATTTTCGGAATTCCCTGGTAAAGGGTTCGTCGTCGCCCTGATCAACACTGGAATGGGCTTTCCGAGCGTCGTCGTCGGCCTGGTCGTGTTATTCACCGTCTCGAATGAAGGGCCGCTCGGTACCTTCGATCTCATGTTCACCACAGAGGCGATGGTCATGTCGCAGTTCGTCCTCGCTACGCCAGTCATTACAGGTGTGAGTCTCGCTGCCGTCTCCAGCGTCGAAGACGGCGTCCGTGACGCCGCGTACGCGATGGGTGGGACCCGTCTCGACGTCGCGCTCGTGACGATCAAGGAGGCGCGCTACGGAATCGTGACCGGTGTCCTGGCCGGACTGGGGCGAGCGGTCAGCGAAGTCGGCTCGGTGCTCATCGTCGGTGGGAACATCGTCGGCCCGGACGGCACGTCCGTCACGCGGACGCTCACCACGGCGATCCAGCTCGAAGCCCGGCAGGGGCGTTTCGAGACCGCACTGATCCTCGGGGCGATCCTCCTCACGCTGGTACTGCTGATCAACGGCATCGTCCTCCGGTTGGGGGGTGGACGCGTGTGATACAGCGATCGCGTGGCGAACGGGGAGCCGACGACGGGTGCCTCACGAACCTCGGCCGCGTCGCCCTCGCGGGCGTCAGCCACGGGTTCGAGGACACCGACGTCCTCGACGATCTGACACTCGGGATCGGGCGGGGTGAGACCGTGGCCATCATCGGCCCCTCCGGTACGGGAAAGACGACGCTGCTCCGGCTCCTGGCGCTCTTCGACCGCCCGGACGCGGGAACGGTCGAGATGGAGGGGACCGACGTGTGGACGCTGTCCGAACGCGAACGCCTCGACGTTCGCCGACGCATCGGGATGGTGTTCCAGGAGGCGAACCTCTTCGATGCGACCGTCCGCCGGAACGTGGGTTACGGAACGCACATCCGACGGAGCTGGCGCGATCGGTTCGGCCACTGGCTCTCGCGGATCGCCGGCGAGGATGCCACCGGGGGGGTCACCGAGGCGCTGGACGTCGTCGGGCTCGCCGAGGCCGGACACCGGCCGGCGAGCTCGCTGTCGGGTGGGGAAGCAAAGCGGGTGGCGTTCGCTCGCGCCCTCGCGTACGATCCCGACTTCCTGTTGCTCGACGAACCCACCTCCGACCTCGATCCCCGGAACACCGCCGTGGTCGAAGACGCGATAGCGACGGCACGGGCGCGCGGGCTCGGGGTCGCCATCGCCACCCACGACATGAACCAGGCGGAGCGCGTCGCCGACCGTGTCGCGGTGGTGCTCGGGGGACGTCTCATCGAGGTCGGTCCCACAGAACGCGTGTTCACCGATCCCGACGATCCCCGGGCACGCAAGTTCATCGACGGCGAGCTCGTCTACTGAACGGACAAGACTCTACTTTCCCCCGCCCGAGGCTCTACGGGATGAACGAACCGAGCGGACGGGGGCGTGCCACGCTCGTGCGGGATGGGGTGGAGTTCGGCGAGCGGGACGTCACGCTGCTCAAAGAGATCGACGAGACGGGCTCGGTGGCGAAGGCGTCGACGAACCTCGGCCGCTCGCGTGCCCGTGACCTCTCCCGGATCGAGGAGCTCGAGTCGGTGTTCGGCGACCTCGTCGAACGCCACCGTGGCGGAAGCGGCGGGGGTGGAAGCGACGTGACCGCCAACGCGACGCGGTTGTTGAACCGGTACGAACGCCTCCAGGTCGCACTCTCGGCGACCGCACAGGTGCCCGAGACGGTTCTCGGGGGGGCGGTCTCGTCCGTCTCGGGTGAGCTGGCCACCGTCACGACGGACGTCGGCGCCGTACGCGGCCTGCACGATGGTGTCGCCCTCGGCGACCCCGTCCAGGTTCGGATCGGGGCCGACTCGGTCACGGTCCTCGATCCGACCGCCGACCCGGACCCGGATTCGACGAGTGCGAGAAACCACCTGACTGGAACGGTTACGGACGTCGAGCGGGGCGAGACGGTGTCGATCGTGGTCGTCGACGTCGCCGGCACCGTCTTTCGGGCACTGGTCACGGAGGACAGCGCCGATCGCCTCGAGCTGTCGGAAGGTCGGACGGTGGTTCTGACGTGGAAGGCGACGGCGACACGGATCGCCCACGGCGTCTGAGGGGGCCACGGCCGTCTCCTGTCAGCACCTCGGGCGGCTCTCACCGGCCGCAGGCGAGCGCACGCGCACGGACACCCGGTCTCCGACCGCCGGCGTCCGGTCGGGGCAGATCAGCTTCGCCCCGGAGCCGGCGTCCCGGGCGAGAAAAAGCGAGAGGCCGGTTATCGCCTCGCCGTCGACGGCCACGGCGACGTCGTCCCACGCGACCGTCCGTCCCGTCGCGACGCCGACTCGATCGCCGTTCAGCGCGACGGTCACGGGCGACTCGCGGTCGTCCCCGAGCAGCCCGCCGCCGCCGTAGTGGGGGAGACCCCCGTCGAGGACGCCGCCGCCGTCGGCGGCGATGCCCACGAACCCCCGATCGGGCTCCGGATTAGCCGGCGCGTCGAGGACGGCGTACGTCTCGCCGGTCTCGACCACGACGCCCTCCCCGTCCCAGGGGACCGGTCGAACCGGGAGAGCGAGGTCGATCGGGAGCGAGCCCGACGCCCGGTAGAGCCCCTGGTCCGGTCGACGGAAGCCGACGTGGAGGTGGTTGTCGACCCAG
>PUPA01000064.1 GCA_003552885.1 Natrialbaceae archaeon | reverse complement strand
CCGTAGAGCAGCCGGCGGACGATCCCCGAGATCAGGGCCAGAGCCCACGGGCGTCGTGGGCCTCGGCGACCCGGCGGAGGGCGACGATGTAGGCCGCGTCCCGCCAGGTGACCTCCCGGCTGTCGTACTCGGCGCGTATGTCCTCCCAGGCGCTGAGCATCTCGGTCTCGAGTTCGTCGTTGACCCGTTCGAGCGACCAGGCCCGCCGGTTTATGTCCTGGAGCCACTCGAAGTAGCTGACGGTCACCCCGCCGGCGTTCGCCAGGATGTCCGGGATGACCGGAATCCCTCGCTTCTCGAAGATCCGGTCGGCCGTCGAGGTCGTAGGCCCGTTTGCACCCTCGACGATCAGGTCCGCCCGGACGTCGTGGGCGTTGTCGGCGGTCAAGACGTTGCCGATCGCCGCCGGGATCAGGACGTCGACGTCGAGGGTCAGAAGCTCCTCGTTCGACAGCGACTGCGGGGCGTCGTACCCCGAGACCATCCCCGGTGTCTCGTCGTGGTCTTCGACGTCGTTGGTGTCGAGGCCGTCGGGGTCGAAGACCGCGCCGTCGACGTCCGAGACGGCGACGACCGTCGCGCCGGCGTCGTCGAGGTAGCGGGCGGCGTTCGCGCCGACGCTCCCGAAGCCCTGGACGGCGACGGTCGCCCCCTCGAGGGCGGTGTCGTGGTACGCGAGGGCCCGCTCGGTGATGATGCCGACGCTCAGCCCCGGAGCCTCCTCGCGGCCGTAGCTGCCGCCGATGACCGGCGGCTTGCCGGTGACGACGCCGGGACAGGTCTCTCCCTCCTGCATCGAGTAAGCGTCCATGAACCACGCCATCGTCTGTGGGTCGGTGCCCATGTCCGGTGCCGGGATGTCCTTCATCGGCCCGATCACCGGCCGCAGCTCCTGGGCCAGCCGGCGGGTGAGTCGCTCCTTCTCGCCGCGAGAGAGCGTCTTCGGATCGACGACGATGCCGCCTTTGCCGCCGCCGAAGGGGATGTACATCAGCGCACACTTCCAGGTCATCCACATCGCCAGGCCGACACACTCCTCCTGGGTGACCCCGGGGTGGTACCGCAACCCGCCCTTGTACGGCCCGCGGACGTCGTCGTGGTGGGCCCGGTAGGCCGTGTACACCTCGGTCGTCCCGTCGTCGCGTTCGAGCGGCACCGTGACGCGGTAGACGGCCGTCGGATGGCGAAGCCGCTCTACGGTCCCCTGGTCGACGTCGAGGTGGACGGCTGCCCGCTCGAGCTGTCCGCGGGCGGTTTCGACGGCGCTTTCCTCCTCCGGCCTGTGGGTTGGATCGGCTGTCGTCATGGTGAATCCGAGGCCGTCTCGGATCGGAGCTTCCGGACCCGCGTCATTAACCCTTACTATTCGTTTCCCATCCCGCAAATATTGCAACGTCCGCTTGCGGGTGACTTTCGGGCGAGCGACGGCTCGCAGGTGACTCTCGGACGGACGGCGGTTCGCGGGCGGCTCTCTGGCGACCGACCGCGCCTCACCGCCTCTCAGCTGCGAGGCGGTCTCTTACGGCCTCGCGGTCGACCGTCCCCGACGCCGTCCGGGGGAGGTCGGAAGCGTAGCCGACGGTCTTCGGCCGTTTGAACCCCGCGATCCGGCCGTCACACCACTCACGGAGCGCGTCGGCCGAGGGCCGGTCGCCGTCGGGGACGACCAGGGCGGCGACCCGCTGCCCCCACTCGGCGTCGGGGATGCCGACGACGGCGACGTCGGCGACCGCCGGGTGGGTGGCGAGCGCGTCGGCGACCGTCGCCGGATCGACGTTCTCGCCGCCGGTGACGATCCGATCGGAGAGCCGGCCGACGATCCACAGCCGCCCAGACCGGTCACGTCGGCCGAGATCGCCCGTGTGGAGGCCGAACTCGCCGGTCGCCGCCGCGGTTCTCGAGGAATCGAGGTAGCCCGGCGTCACCGTCGGCCCCGAGACGACGACCTCGCCGACCTCCCCCGGACCGACCGGTCGGCCGTCGTCGACGATCGTCACGTCGGTGAACGCGAGCGGTCGGCCGACGCTCTCCGGGTGGTCGGCCGCCTCCGTCGGCGTCGCGGTCGCGATCTGGGAGGCGGTCTCGGTCGTCCCGTAGGTTGGATAGACGGGCACGCCCCGGTCGAGAGCGCGCGCGAGCAGTTCTGGCGACGCCGGTGCCCCGCCGAGAAGGACGAACCGGAGGCTCGCGGGCGGGGACCAGCCCGTCTCGAGCAGCCGCCGGAGGGCCGTCGGCACGAGCGAGACGCTGGTGACCCCCCGCCGATCGATCGTCCGGGCCGTCCCCTCGGCGTCGAATCCGCGTGCGATGACGACCGTCGTCCCGTACAGCGCCGAGCGGATCGCGGGCGCGAGCCCGCCGACGTGACACATAGACAGCGGCGTGAGCCACCGGTCGTCCGGCTCGACGCCCAGACGGAACGCCGAGGCCGTCGCGCTCGCGAGCAGGTTGCCGGCTGTGAGTCGGACCCCCTTCGGCCGTCCGGAGCTTCCGGAGGTGAACGCGACGAGGACGGTCCGGTCGGGATCGGTCGCCGGCTCGCCGCCCCACTCGCCGGGAGCCGGAAACGCCGCCACCTCGCGAGCGGGATCCGGTGAGCCGTCCGGACCCGGAGACGTGCCCGCCTCCTCTGGGTCGTCGATCGAGACGACCGGAGTCAGGCCGGAGGCCGCCGAGAGCTCCCTCGCTCGCCACCCGGTGTCGGCCCCACAGACGAGCGCGTCGGCGTCGACGCGCTCTACCCTCCGGGCGAGCTCCGGAACCGCCTCGCGGCGGTTGAGGATCGAGAGCGACGTCCCCGTCCGCATCGCGGCGAACGCCAGCGCCGGGACGGCCGGCCGGTTCTCGAGTAACACCGCCAGCCGGTCGGCGCCGAGGGCCTCGATCCCGGCCGCGAGGCGGTCGACGCGGCGGTCGTACGCCCGGTAGTTCAGGCGCTCGTCGGTGGCCGCGTCGACGACTGCGAGGAGGTCGGGGGTCGTCTGGGCCCGCCAGGAGACGGGATCGACCGCCGGGACGATCACGCCCCCACACCCCCGGACCCCACACCCCCCCGCCCCCACGCCCCCGGAGCCTCCACCGTCACGCCTCCCACACCTCCGGGACGCCGAGCCCCTTCGCTTGCGGGACGAGGACGGTCCCGTTCTCGATCGGTG
>PUPA01000237.1 GCA_003552885.1 Natrialbaceae archaeon | reverse complement strand
CCGATCTCGTGGAACACCGCCGGGAAGCCGGTGTTGTTCCCCGAGTCGACGGCGACGATCGCGTCGTCGGGGACGATCCGGGAGAGCTCGACGGTGAGCTCCCGGGGGTCGATCTCGCCGTCACGGTCCTCGAAGCCGTCGGCCCACGGATCGGGCGCCGCGGCGATCGTCTCCGCGACCCGATCCGCACGGCCGGGGTTCGGCTCGATCCGCTCGGCGAGCGCGGCGAGGGCCTCGCGGGCGTCGGCGACCAGCCCGACCGCCGGCTCGCGGTGGATCCCGACCGACTCCGCGTCGGTGTCGATCTGGATCACGTCGGCGTCGGCGTACAGCTTCCCGTACCGGGTCGCCTTCCCCGAGAGCCGCGCGCCGACGGCGACGACGACGTCGGCGTCCCACAACAGCTCGTCGTTCGCGGGCGTCATGAACGTCCCCGCGATGCCGCTGACCATCGGGTGGGCGTCGGCGAGGACGCCGCGCCCGAAGTACGTCGTCGCGATCGGTGCGCCGAGTCGTCGGGCGAGCGTCGCGAGCGCGTCGCCGGCGTCGGAGCGGTTCGCCCCACCGCCGGCCAGGACGACCGGCGCGTCGGCGGCATCGAGTAAGTCGACGGCCTCCGCGAGCAGCCGCTCGTCGGGACGGGGACGCTGGCGGGGTCGAACGACCGGCCGGTAGTCGGCCTCCGGCGGCTCGCCCTCCTGGACGTCCGTCGGGAGTTCGACGACGGCCGGCCCGCTCCGGGTCCGTGCGCGATCGAACGCCCGCGAGAGGATTTCGGGGATCGTCTCCGTGCGTTCGATACGGCTCGCGTAGACGGAGATGGGCGCCGAGAACGTCCGGTGGTCGAGATACTGCAGGGAGGTCTCACGGCCCACAGCGGCCGTGTCGCCGACGAGGACGACCAGCGGGACGCCGTCGCGGTCGGCCGCGGCGATGCCGGTCGCGCCGTTCGTGAGCCCCGGGCCGTGGGTGAGCGTACAGACCCCGACGTCGCCGGTCGTCCGCGCGTAGCCGTCGGCCATCGAGACCGCGGCCTGCTCGTGGCGGGCCTGTCTGAACGGGAGGTCGGCGTCGTTGGTCGCGTCGAGGAAGTGGGCGTTGCCCTCGCCGATGACGCCGAAGAGGGTCTCGACCCCCTCCGCGGCCAGCGCCTCGAGGACGTACTCGCTGCCGGTCTCGGCTGTCATACCCACAGTGACACGGTGTGACACCTCACAGTTTCGATCCGTGGTCGGGGCCGTGGAGGCGGTCGGCGCGACCGTCTCGGATCTGCCCTCACGCGACCACGGGTTGAGGACCGTCTCCCCCCACGAGTTCTAGAGGTTCGAGCCGAGCGAGCCGCCGTCGATCGGCACGGCGGCGCCGTTGATGAACCCCGACGCCGGCGAGGAGAGGAAGGCGACGGCCGCGCCGAACTCCTCGGTCGAGCCGAGCCGGTCGAGGGGGACCTCCGCGACGCGGTCGGCGTACCCCTCCTCGTAGGAGTCGTACTCGCCGCGTTCGACGCCCTGCCGGATGAGGTTCTCGACTCGTTCGGTCTCGTGGGAGCCGGGGAGGACGGCGTTCGCGCGGACCTCCGGGGCGAGCTCCGTCGAGAGGGTCTTCTCGAGGCCGATCACGCCCATCCGCACCGAGTTCGAGAGCACCATGCTGTCGACGGCCCCTTTGACCGTCCGGGAGGCGACCGTGACGATCGTCCCGCCGCCGTCCGTCCGGAGGTGGGGGGCGGCCTCCCGGACGGTCCGGACGACGCTCATCACGAGCAGGTCGTAGGTGTCCTGCCACGCCGCGTCGTCGATCCCGAGAAACGGTCCCGACGGCGGGCCGCCGGCGCTCGTCACGAGGTGGTCGAGTCCGCCGAACTCCGCGACCGCCCCCTCGACGAGGGCGGCGACGTCGTCGGGGTCGGTGAGATCCCCCTGGATCGGGACCACCTCCGCCCCGTCGGCCGCCTCGGCCCGCAGCTCCTCGGCCGCCTCCTCCAGTGGCCCCGCCGTTCGGCCGTTGATCGCCACGTGCGTTCCCTCCCGTACCAGCGCCCGGGCCGACGCGAGGCCGAGGCCGCCGCTCGATGCCGTCACCAACGCCGTGTTTCCGTCGATCCGGAGATCCATCACTCCGCGTTCACGGAGCGGACGAATAACCGTTTGGACCGGGCCGAGGGCTCGTGAACCGTGTCGCTACGCGGTGTCGGGCGACCGCGGGATCGCCGTTTCCGGTGGCCACTCCGCTCAGCTCTGGCTTACGACCGTGACGGGCCGATCCGCATCGAGCAACACAGACTGTGTGACGCTGCCGAACAGCGCCTTTCCGGCGGGCGATCGTTTCTCGTTGGCGATGACGACGGCGTCGGCGTCGATCTCGTCGGCCACCGCGACGATCAGCTCGGCGGGATCGCCGTGCTCGCGGCGCCGCGTCGTCGTGACCCCGGCTTCCGCCAGCCGCTCCTCGGCGACGGAGACGCTCGCCGGGAACTCGTCTTCGTCGTAAAAATCCGTTGAGTCGATGTTCATGGGCGTGTCGAACTCCTTCTGTACGTTCAACAGGGTGGCCGCCACCTCCTCGGCGGCACAGGGGTAGCTCGCGACGGCCTCAGCCGCGGCTCGGGCGTTCTCTACGTCCCTGTCGATCGCTACCAGGACGGTGTACATGGCGGTTTATCTCGGCAACGTCAATATAAAAGTAGGTGTAGCTCCGGGCCGACGTCCGCGTGACCCACCGACGAGGCCGGCGACGAAGCAGTGTCGGTGGAGAGGGGGTGGCTCGAACCGTCGTCCGACGGGAACGATTTAGTCGGTCGTACGCGACGTCCGACTATGCAGCCACAGCTATCCTGTTATGCGTGCGGATCGACGGCCGAGTTCGGCGAGGCAAAACGCTGTCGGTGCGGGGAGCCACTCTGGTTCGACGTCGACGCGAGCGGCTTCGAGTGGCCGGACGGCGGCCGGGGAATCTGGCGATACCGGGAGGTCCTCCCCGTCGACGAACCCGTGGGACTCTCGACGGCTGCGGGCCGGACGCCGCTGTACCGGGTCCCGCGGCTGGAAGGGCCGGACGGTCCGCGGATCCACCTGAAACTCGAGGGCGCGAACCCGACGGGGACGTTCAAAGACCGGGGCTCGGCGGTCGGGGTGAGCCACGCCGTCGCCGAGGGCCGCGAGTGGGT
>PUPA01000121.1 GCA_003552885.1 Natrialbaceae archaeon | reverse complement strand
CGACGCCGTCGGCCTCGCGGCGCTCGACGACGGCGCCGTCCACCCGCTCGGGGAGGCGGGCTCGCTCGTCGTCACCACCGACAGCCACGTCGTCACGCCGCCGACGTTCCCCGGCGGGGACATCGGCCGGCTGGCGGTCGCCGGCACGGTCAACGATCTGGCGGTCATGGGTGCGACCGAGCCGGTCGCGCTCACCTGCTCGCTGGTCGTCCAGGAGGGGTATCCCGTCGCCGAGCTCGAGGGGGTCCTCGAGTCGATGCGGGACGCCTGCGAGCGGGCGGGCACGCGGATCACCACCGGTGACACGAAGGTGATGGGCGCGGGCGAGGTCGACGGACCCGTGATCAACACCGCGGGCGTCGGCGTCGTCGCTCCCGGCGGGGCGGTGACCGACGCCGGACTCTCGCCTGGCGACGCGATCCTCCTCAGCGGCACCGTCGGCGACCACGGCATCGCCCTGCTCTCCGAACGCGAGGGGTTCGGGTTCGGCGGCGAGCTCGAGAGCGACGTCGCCCCCGTCAACGGGCTCGTCCGGGCGGCGCTCTCGGCCGGTCGCGTGACGGCGATGAAGGACCCGACCCGCGGCGGGCTCGCGACGACACTCAACGAGATGGCACGGAAAGGCGAGGTCGGCATCGAGGTCGAGGAGCCGGCCGTCCCCGTCGACGGGACGGTCGCCTCGGCGGGTGAGGTGCTCGGTATCGATCCCCTCTCGGTCGCCAACGAGGGGAAGGTCGTCCTCGCGGTCGACCCCGACGACGCCGAGGGAGTCCTCGAGGCGATCCGCGAGCAGCCCCTCGGCGAGGAGGCGGCGATCGTCGGCCGGGCGACCGCCGACCACGTGGGCCGGGTCGTCCTCGATACCGGCTTCGGGAGACGGTACCTGAGCGAGCCCGAGGGGGAGACTCTCCCCCGGATCTGCTGAGGTGAGCTCGCGTGCACGAACTGAGCGTCGCGATGGGAATCGTCGACCGCGCCCGGCGGGCGGCGGAGGAACACGGCGCCGCCGTCGTCGAGGAGCTGACCGTCGAGCTCGGGGCGGCGACCCACGTCAACCCCGACCAGCTGCGGTTTTGTCTCGAGGTCGCCACCCGTGAGACGGCCGTCGAGGGCGCGACGATCACGATCGAGACGGTCGAGCCGCTGGCCCGCTGTGGCTGTGGCTGGCACGGCGAACCCGGCGGCCTCGAGGCCGCCATCGGCTACGCGCCGGATCTGCGCTGTCCGGACTGTGGCGGCCGGACCGCCCTCGAACGCGGCCGGGAGTGTCGCCTCGCCAGCATCGAGGTCCCCGACGGCGCCGACGGGCCCCCTGAGGAACCCACGCGACGGGCCGAACGACACGACACCTAAAAGTCATGAACTACCACGACCACCTGTCCGACGACCGACCGCTCGACGCCGCGGCCGCGGAGCTCACCCGACTGCTCGACGCCGTAGAACTCACCCGACTGTTCGACGCCGTACCGCTTTCGGCACACCGGTTCGGTCACGACCACGACGTCGGGGGGCCGACGACGGACGTCGAGGCCGACGTCCTCGCGGCCGTCCGCGAGCGCGCCGGGGCGATCCACGAACGACTCGCACACGACCACGGCGTCTACGCCGTCGAGCTCGCGGGATCCACCGGCGGCGGCAAGACCCTGTTGCTCGAACGGCTGATCGAACGGGCCCCCGAGGACGAGCGAATCGGCGTGATCGTCGGCGACGTCGCCGGCGAGGACGACGCCCGCCGGCTCCGGGCCCACGGCGTCGCCGTCGAGAACGTCAACACCGGCAAGGAGTGTCACCTCGATCCGGGGCTCGTCGCCGACGCCCTCGAGGGGTTCGACCTCGAGACACTCGACACGCTGTACCTCGAGAACGTCGGCAACATGGTCTGTCCGGCCGACTTCCCGCTCGGGGCCGACCGCCGCGTGCTCGTCGTCTCGACGACGGAAGGCGAGGACGTCGTCCGCAAACACCCGATGCTCGTCCAGACGGCCGACACGGTCGTGATCAACAAGGTCGACGTCGCCGAAGCCGTCGGAACCGACGTCGACCGGCTCCGCGACGACGTCGAGACGGTCGCCCCGGGAACCCCCGTCATCGCGACGGACGCAAGAGGCGGGACGGGCGTCGACGCCCTCGCCGCGGCGCTCCGAGCCGGGCGCGGCCACGGCGAACACGACCACGACGCCGGTCCGGACAGGACCCACGGCTCCGGCGGTCGCTGACGATCATGAGCCACGACGCCGGACGCAGACGCGTCGAGGTGATCGTGACGGGCGTCGTCCAGGCCGTCGGCTTCCGGCCGTTCGTCTACCGCCGGGCGAGCGCACACGGCCTCTCCGGTGCGGTCAGAAACACCGGCGACGCCGGCGTCGAGATCCATCTCGAGGGTGAGCCGGCGGCCGTCGAGGCGTTCTTAACGGACCTCCGCGAGCGGCCGCCGCCGCTGTCGGTCGTCGAGTCGGTCGCCGTCGAGGAGGTGGAGCCGATAGGCGAGTCGGGGTTCGCCATCGCTCCGTCGGCCGACGCCGACGGCGGCTCGGGGACGATCCCGCCGGACACCGGGATCTGTGAGGCCTGTCTCGCGGACGTCCGCGATCCGGACTCGCGCTACCACCGCTACTGGGCGACCTCCTGTGTCGACTGTGGTCCCCGGTACACCGTCATCGAGTCGCTGCCGTACGACCGTCCGCAGACGACGATGGAGCCGTTCCCGCCGTGTGCGGACTGCCACGCGGAGTACACCGACCCCGCGGACCGACGCTATCACGCCCAGACCATCGCCTGTCCCGAGTGTGGACCGTCCCTCTCCTTGCTCGACGCCGATCGGGGGTGGCGGGCGAGCGGTCCGGCGGCGATCGAGGCCGCGGCGGACCGGCTGGCCGCCGGCGAGCTCGTCGCGATCCGTGGGATCGGCGGCACCCACCTGGCGTGTCTCGCGACCGATCCGGCGGTCGTCGACCGACTCAGAGACCGAACCGGCCGCCCCGCGAAGCCGTTCGCGCTCATGGCGCCGTCGATCGAGGCCGTCGAGGCGTTCGCGGCGGTCGGCAGCCGAGAACGGGAGCTACTGACCGACGTCCGCCGGCCGATCGTCGTCCTGGAGATGGACCGTCGGACGACGGATTCCGGCCTGACCGGCGACTGGCTCGACGCCGTCGCCCCCGGCCTCCACACCGTCGGGGTGATGTTGCCGTACGCCGG
>PUPA01000095.1 GCA_003552885.1 Natrialbaceae archaeon | reverse complement strand
CCGCTCGAGGGTGGGCTCCAGGCGCTCGCGTTCCCACCGTTTTCGCTCCTCGCGGATCGCGGAGAGCTCCTCGTCGTCGTACATGCCCGGTGATCCGTCGGCCGACGGCTTAAGATTCGGGGCGACGGTCGACCGTCCGCCGCGCGGGGCGACGGCGATTTATTCCCCACGGCCGTAGCTGGGGTATGAGCGAGTTCGGGGACCTCCCCGAGGGCTGGGTCGTCTGGAGCGAGGAGGAAGACGGCCGCTGTGTCCTCGCGTACCGCCCGGACGTCTTCGACGGGGCTGAGTTTCCGCCGGCCTGTCTCCCGACGCTGTATCTCACTCGGGGTCGCCGGAGCAGACGGCCGGGACACAACCCGGCCAACCGGGACGCCGGCTGGTACGTCACCCTCTATCTCGAACCCGAGGTGCACCTCGACCCCGAACGGTTCGCCAGCCGCGAGGCGGCCGTCGATCGAACCGGGGCGCTCGCGGTCGCCTTCGACGAGGGGCGGATCGACTACCGCGGGCTGTACCAGCTCCCCCGCGAGCGGTACTTCGAGCGCCTCGACGAGCTCACCGGCGGGCCGTGAGCCAGGACCGCCGTCGGGACGTGAGCCAGGACCGCCGTCGGGACGTGAGTCTTAACCCGCCACGGGGCGTGTCTTCGGACATGACCACCGTCACCCTCATCGGAACCCGGCTCGCCGAGCCGGGCACGGAGTTCGTCTACGAGGGGGAAGCCGAGGGCTGTGCCGGCTGCCCGTACCGGAGCCAGTGTCTCAACCTCACCCCCAACAGGAGATACCGGATCACCGACGTCCGGGAGAACGCCCAGACCCTCGAGTGTGCCATCCACGACGGGGGGGTTCGCGCCGTGGAGGTCGAACCCGTCACGGTCCGTGCGAACGTCCCGTCGAAGGGTGCGTTCGCCGGTAGCAAGGCGAAACTGAAGGGACCGTGTCCGTACGTCGACTGTCCGAGCCACGGGTTCTGTGAGCCGGACGGGCTGACGTTCGACGGCGAGTACCGCATCGACGGCGTCGTCGGCGACCCACCCCACGAGGTCTGTCACCTCGATCGGTCCCTCGAGCTCGTCGACCTCGATCCGCAGTCCTGACGCCGGTCACGGCCCGCGGTCTCACGGTCCGCCCGCGGACGACCGGGAGCCGCCGATTGCCGACTCGAACACCTCCTCGTGGAGCCGGTTCGCGACGGTCTCGGCCAGCGACTCGAGGTTCCGGGTGTCCGCGCGGTTGTACTCGACGAGCCGGTCGAGGGCGCCCTCGTCGCCGCGTTCGTACTCGTGCCAGAGCCGGACGGCGTCCCGTCCGGAGAGCTCGGGCTGCTCGCGGCCGATGCCGACCTCCCGTTCGATCCGCTTGAGGCCGCCGGTCAGCCCGACCCGCCGGCACGGATACAACAGGTCGAGGTGGGGGAGCTCGACTTCGAGGTCGTAACACGTCTCGAGAAAGGGGACGTCGAACCGGCGGCCGTTGAACGTGACCAGCAACGAGGCGGCTTCGAGTTCGGCCTCGAGACGGTCGCGGCTCAGATCCAGCCCGCGGACGTAGCTTCGGGTCTCGCCGTTCCGGTGGACGCTCACCGTCGTCACCTCGTTGCGGTCAGCGTCGAGCCCCGTCGTCTCGATGTCGAGAAAGCAGGCCTCCTCGCGGACGTTCTCGTAGAGGCGCCAGCGACTTCCAGCTGGCAGCGAGTCGGCGAAGTAGCCGATGTCACCGGCCGCGAGCCGCCTCCGGCCCTCCTCGATGAACGACTCGATCCGGCTCGCGGTCGTCGGCCCGACGTGTTCGCCGTCGAACTCCGACCAGCGGGTGACGCCGTTTTCCCACAGCCGCCGTTCGGTCCGCTCTCCGACCCCCCGGACGGGGATGAAGCTGTTCTCGATTCGCACGCCCGAGGGAGGGCGCCGTGGGAGCAAAAACGCTCGGGTCCGGCGACGCCGTGGCGGCGGCCATCGGCAACCGGGTCGTGATGTCCATCGGGATACCGATCCACGACGGCCACCGGGGTGCCGATTCAGCGACGGGTCGTTTCGAAACCGCCTTGCCGGCGGGGCCCCCAACCTGAGACATGAACCGGGACGACTTCGTCGCCCTCGCGCTCGTCGCGATCGGGCTCGTCATCCTGAGTTTCTTCGTCCGGGGGTTCACTCAGCTTCTCGTCGGCCAGGGGACGGCACAGCTCGCACAGGCACCCCTGGTGCTCGCCGGCTTCGGGCTGCTCGTCTACCTCTTCGTGCGGGCGACCCTCTCGAAGCTGGGGGTCTGGGAGATCCACGCGGAGTGAGTCCGCGGACGTCCCGCCTGCGGCCGTCTTCGACGGCGGAACCGGAGACAGGTGCCGTGTCTTTATTTCGGATCGAGTCGTCCGTCCACCATGCAACGAGTCGGGTTGTCGGACGTCGAACCGACGGAGGCCGCCGAGGGCACATACCTCGCGGCCCTCGCCAGCGGCGAGGAGATGAGCGTCCAGCACTTCGAGATCGAGCCAGGGGCGACCGTCACGGAACACGATCACCCACACGAGCAGACGGGGTTCGTCTACGAGGGGGAGCTCACTTTCCTCGTCGACGGCGAGGAGGTCGTCGTCGGCCCCGGGGACGCCTACGCGATCCCCGGCGGCCAGCCCCACGGGGTCGAGAACCGCGGCGAGGGGGTCGTCCGCGGGGTGGACGTCTTCAGCCCGCCGCGGGAGGCCCCCGACTGGGCGACAGACGGCTGATCCCCTCTCGGCCGTGGACGCCCGCGACTCCGGTCCGGCACGGGCGCGGAGGGTACGACGATCCGTATCAGAGCGTCTCGAGGAACCGATCGAACGCCCCACTCTCGGCGTGGACGTGACAGTAGGTACCAATGGAGTCGTACGCGAGCAACCCGTCGTGGTCGCCGTCGATGCCCTCCCCGCGGACGGTCTCGAAGGCAAAGCGCGCGTCGCAGTCGACGTCAGCGCTGGAGTAGTGAAACTCGTGGCCACGGAGACGCTCGCCCGCGGTCGCGGTCGGGCCGTCGCGGGTCGCCTCGAGCTCGACGTGGTCGAGCGCCCGATACCGGTCGCACATGGCGACGTCGGCGGGGAGGATGCCGGCCATCGCGTGGCTGTCGCCGTCGGCCGTCGTCAGCGACCGGGACATGGCCATCAGGCCGCCACACTCCCCGAGAACCGGGAGACCGTCGATCGCGAGCCGTCCCAGCTGCGCGAGCGTGCCCGCGGACTCGAGTTCCTCGGCGTGTAGTTCCGGATAACCACCCGGGAGGTAGACGCCGTCGCAGTCGGGGACCGGGTCGCCGGCGAGCGGCGAGAAGGTGACCAGCTCGGCCCGCTCGCGGAACCGCTCGACGGTCGCTGGATACCGAAAACAGAAGGCCGCGTCGTCGGCGATCGCGATCCGGGCGTCGACCGCCGGAGCGGACGCGGCCGACGGCGCCGGCGACGGTGGTTCACGCGCCAGAGCCGCCAGCCGCTCTCCCTCGAGCGTCTCGGCGGCCTCGGACAGCGCCTCCTCGGGGAGGGCGACCTCCGCGCCCATGTGGAGCCCGAGGTGGCGATCCGGGATCTCGAGGTCCGGTTTCGGCGGGATTCGACCGAAATACTCGACGTCCTCGGGCAGGGCGTCGCGGATACCCCGCTCGTGACGGCCGCCGTGGGCGCGCTGGGCGACGATCCCCGCGACCTCGACGTCCCGGCCGGCGTGGGCGGCGTACTCCCGGAAGCCGACGGCGGTCGCCGCGACGCTCTCCATGCCGGCGCTCGCGTCGACGACGAGTACGACCGGCAGGTCCAGCGCCTCGGCGACCATCGCCGTGCTCGAGCCGTCGCCGTCGTACAGACCCATCACGCCCTCGACGACACAGACGTCGCCCTCGCCGCGGGCGTAGTTGCGTCGGACGCCCGCCTCGCCACAGAGCCACAGATCGAGGGTGCGGGACGGCCGGCCGACGGTCGCCTCGTGGTGGCTCGGGTCGATGAAGTCCGGGCCGGCCTTCGCGGGCTGGACCGCGTAGCCGGCGTCCTCGAGCGCCCCGAGGACGGCGAGCGTCGCGACCGTCTTGCCGACGCCGGAACTCACGCCGCCGAGGACGAACCCTTCCATTGGGCTACTCGTTCCGACGCGGGTCGACTTGAAGTCGTCGATGGAGCTGGCGGCGTGTATACTCCAGTGATACCACAGAGTTATTACTCCGGAGTGGAAAACGCCGTCGATGGCAACCGAGATGGGAACGTGGCATCCGAGACGGCTCGGCACCGCCTTGCGACGACTCGGACCGACGTGGCTCGCCGGCGCGATCGCGGCGGGGCCGGCGACGATGGTGAGCTTGCTGGTCGCGGGGGCGAGTTTCGGCTACGCGCTGTTGTGGGTCGTGGTGCTCTCGGCCGTGCTCGGTACGATCGGGCAGTACCTCGCCGCGCGGCTCGGCTTACTGACCGGGGCGGGGATCGTCGCCGTCGTCGAGGAGCACCTCGGCTCGGCGTGGGCGTGGGTGCTCGTGATCGACGTCGTCCTCGCGGCGGGGCTCGCCCAGCTGGTGATCATGAAGACCCTGGCGGACGTGAGCGCGACGGTGGCGGGGAGTGCGGGCGTGGCGACGCTCGCCGATCCGCGGCTGTGGGGGATCGGCTGGGCGATCGTGCTGGCGGCCGGCCTCGCGGGCGGGGGCTACCGCGTGGCCGAGTTCGGCGCGAAGCTGCTCGTCTCGCTCGTGGTCCTCGCGTTCGTCGCCGCGGCGTTCGTGGTGCCGATCGATCCGGGGGCGGCCGCGGGCGGACTCGTGCCGGCGATCCCGGCCGGCGTCGGCGGTGCGCTCGTCGCCGCGGGCGTCCTCGGCGGCGCAGTCCACATCACCCTCCTGACGATGCAGGGGTACACCATGGACGCCCGGGGGTGGGGTCGCCGGGACGCCGACGTCGCGACGGTCGACGTCGTCAGCTCGATGCTCGTCGCCTTCGGACTCTACAGCCTCGCGATCTTCCTCGTGGCCGCGAGCGTCCTCCCCGCGATCGGCGCCGATCCGGCCACGATAACCGAGCTCCAGGCCGCGGAGGCGCTCGGTCCGGTCGCCGGCGAGTACGCGACGTGGCTGTTCCTGGCCGGCCTGCTGGGGGCGGCGGTCTCGACGCTCGGGGGGAACACGCTGGTCCCGCCGTACCTGCTGGCCGACAAGCTCGGCTGGGAGCGATCGATCGAGGACGGCCGGTACCGGGCGCTGATCGCCGCCGTCGCCCTGCTGTCGGCCGGCGGGGCGTTCCTCGAGGGGGCGTTCTTCCAGCTGCTCGTGCTCGTGCTCGCGTTCGGCCTCGTCGGCACCCCGTTCGCGCTCGCCGTGATCCTCGTCCTCCTGAACGACCCGGAGGTCGTCCCCGAGACGAACGGACGCCTCGCCAACGTCGGCGGCGTCGCCCTCTTCGCCGTGGCGGCCGTCGTCGCTGGCGAGTTCGTCCGCGACGAGCTCGCGACCGTGACCGAGCCGCTCTCGGCGTTCGTCGTCGCGTTCGCGGCCGCGATGGCCGTGGCGACGGCGCTTCTCCTCGTCACGACCGCCGGTCGGACGCTCGGGATCGGCGACTGAATTGTAAAAGGGGTCTCTCAAGAACCACGAGAACCACGAGAACCACGAGAACCACGAGAATCACAAGGACCGCAAGAACCTCGACAACCGCGGGTGTCGAGAGCTCTAGGCCAGCTTCTCGACGTTCTCGACGACCGCCTCGGCGAACTCGCTGGTGGCGAGTTTCTCGGCGTCCTCGAGCTGGCGTTCGAGGTCGTAGGTGACTTTCCCGGCGGAGATGGTCGCCTCGACGGCGTCCCGGACGAGGTCTGCGGCGTCGTTCCAGCCCATGTACTCGAACATGATCCGGCCGGAGAGGATCATCGCGCTCGGGTTGACCTTGTCCTGGCCCTCGTACTTCGGGGCGGAGCCGTGGACCGGCTCGGCGAGGACCTGGCCGTCGCCGACGTTACAGCCGGGGGCGATGCCGAGCCCGCCGATCTGGGCGCCACAGGCGTCGGACATGTAATCGCCGTTTAGATTCATCGTCGCGACGACGTCGTACTCGTCGGTGCGGGTGAGGATCTGCTGGAGCATGTTGTCGGCGATGCGGTCGTTGACGACCACCGCGTCCTCCGGCGGCTCGCCGTCTCGCTCCTCCCAGAGGGTGTCCTCGGTGATGACCTCCTCGCCGTACTCCTCCTCTGCGACCTCGTAGCCCCAGTCGCGAAACTGCGCCTCGGTGAACTTCATGATGTTGCCCTTGTGGACGAGGGTCACCGAGTCGCGGTCGTGTTCGAGGGCGTAGTCGATGGCACGGCGGACCAGCCGCTTCGTCCCGAACTCGGTGATCGGCTTGACGCCGATGCCGACCGGACCGTCGTGGATGACGCCCGTCGCGCCCATCTCCTCCTCGACGAACTCCCGGACCTGCTCGACCTCGTCGGTTCCGGCCTCCCACTCGATGCCGGCGTAGACGTCCTCGGTGTTCTCCCTGAACGTGACCATGTCCATCTCCTCGGGGGCTTTCACCGGCGAGGGGACGCCCTCGAGGTGGTAGGTCGGACGGACGTTCGCGTACGTGTCGAGTTCCTTTCGGAGGGCGACGTTCAGCGACCGGAAGCCGGAGCCGACGGGCGTCGTCAGCGGCCCCTTGATCCCGACGCGGAACTCCTCGTATGCCCGGACGGTCTCCTCGGGGAGGTGGACGTCCTCGCCGTAGCGCTCGCGAGCGGACTCGCCGGCGTAGACGCGCATCCAGTTGATCTCCCGGCCGGTCGCCTCCGCGGCGGCCTCGAGTACCATCTGTGCGGCGGGACCGACGTCGCTGCCGACGCCGTCGCCGTAGATGATCGGGACGATCGGATCGTCGGGCACCGAGAGGGTGCCGTCCTCGTAGCTGGTCTTCGAGCCGTCGGCCGGAACCTCTACCTGCTCGTAGTCGGAGCTCATGTCGTCCGACAGTTGATCGACCCCGATCAAAAGGGCTCCCATTTCCGTCGCGGGCTACTCCCGGAGGATCAGACCGACACCGATGGCCGCACACGACGAGCCCGCGAGAAGCCAGAGCGCCACACGCGGCGTCAGCCCCCGCTCGAGCTCGCGCCAGAGGAGAACGAAGGCCGTGATGGCGACGACCAGCAGCGCCGAGCCGACGTCGGTCGGCCGTCGCCGCTCCGCGAGGGCGAGTCTGGCGACCGCGAGAGCCGACATCACCACGCAGAACGCGGCCAAGAGGCCGACGGGCATCATCGCCCGGTCGGTACTCGAGGGGGACCCCTAAGTGTGTGGGATCCGGAGGGGGGCGTTCCGGGCCGGACGCCGTCGGTTCGGACCGTGAGGCTCCGAAACCGGGACCGTTATCCTGCCCGGTTTCGAGCCCTCGACCATGCGGATCATCGTTCACGGCGGCGCGGGTGGCCGGCCGGAAGAGCCCGCAGAGAGAGAGCGGGTCATAGAACGGGCGGCAGCTGCGGGGGTCGACGCGGCGGAGCCGGTGGCGGCCGTCGAGGACGCGGTCGCCGTCCTCGAGTCCTCGCCCCGGTTCAACGCGGGCGTCGGCGGCGCGATCCAGAGCGACGGGGTGGTCCGGACCGACGCGGGGATCATGACCGACGACCGCGCCGTCGGCGCCGCCTGCTCGATGCCGGGGGTCGAACGCGCCGTCGGCGTGGCCCGTCTCGTCCTCGAGGAGACCCCACACGTCCTCGTCGCCGGCGAGCACGCCGTCGCGCTCGCCGAGACCTTCGGAATCGAGACCGGCGTCGAGCTCCGGACCGACCGGACCGCCGACCGGTGGGCCGAGCTCGAGCCCCCGGGCGACGAGCCACGAGAACACCTCGCGTGGATCCGGGAGCGTTTCGGCAGCCGGAACCAGTTCGGCCGGGAGGGAGACGACGACCGCGACGCGGCCGATCCACACGACCACGACACCGTCGGCGCGGTCGCGACCGACGGGAAGTCGATCGCCGCCGCGACCTCGACGGGCGGACGGTGGCTCGCTCTCGCCGGTCGGGTCGGCGACGTTCCCCAGGTCGGCTCGGGGTTCTACTGTGCCCCCGCCGCCGGCGCGAGCGCGACGGGTGCCGGCGAGGACATCGCCCGCGTCACCCTCTCACGACGCGTCGTCGGCCACGTCGAGCGGGGTCTCCCGGCAGAGGACGCCTGCGAGCTGGCGATCGAGGAGTTCGGCGAGCTCACCGGCTCCTCGGCGGGCGTCATCGCCGCCGACGCCGACGGCCGTCTCGGGGCGGCGTACAACAGCACGGCCATGCAGACGGCCCGGGCCGAGCGGTGAGGCCGGTACGGTCAGTTGAGAAAGACGAGCAGGTCGATGACGAGGACGAACAGGATCGTCAGCAGGACGACCCCGAGCAGAGCCTTCACCCACCACGGTAACGGCTCGTCGGGGTCGTCGGCTCCCATCGGTCTCGGGTTTCGGCTCCTGGGGGATAGTCGTTTTGCTCCCGTCCGTGACCCGAACCGTTAGGAAGAGTGGCTCCGAACGGGCGCGTATGCCACGACTCGAACCGCCGTGTCTCCGGTCGAAACACGCCTCCCGGGGCGCAGCGCGTGGAGCGAGGGTCGGCGGCCGACTCGGCGGGCTGGCAGGTCCGGCGGCGGGCGCCGTCGGGGCCGGCGTCGGCGCCGCGACGGGGTATCTCGCGGGCACGGCCAGGGAGTCGGTCGAGTCCGCGCTGAAGCCGTGGTGAAAGGCGGCTCCGCCCACGGGGGAGTCACCACGTTGAAGAGCGGTCCGGACTCGACGCCCCGGTCCGGGAGACGGACGGTCGACACCGCTCAGAACCGGACGTTCCACTCCAGCTCGTGATCGACGAACGTCGCCTCGTCGAGCGGCTTTCCGCCCTCGAAGGCGAACTCCCCGCGGACGGTTCGCCCCTCCAGGACGCCGGGCAGCCAGAGCTCGTCGTCCTCCCACATCCGGTCGTAGGGCACCTCCTCGAGCGGCGTCCAGACCGGCCGTGCCTCCGGCGAGGGCGTCGGCTCGCCCTCGAAGACGTCGGTCCGGAAGACGTGACAGTGGGTGTGTCCCTCGCCGTCGAGCCGGAAGGTGAGCTCGCCCGCTTTCTCCAGCTCGGAGACCTCGATACCGACCTCCTCGCGGACCTCCCTGCGGGCACACTCCCACGGGCTCTCGCCGTCCTCGAGCTTGCCGCCGGGGCCGTTGAACCACCCCTCGCCGAGGCCGCGGCGTTTCTCGATCAACAGCACCTCGCCGTCGCGGCGGACGAAACAGAGCGTCGTCTCGATCATCGTCGTCGGTTCGGGGCCGTCGGGGAAACCGGTTCCGCCCCCGGAGTCGACGACGGCGGATCCTGTCGGTTCACCTCCTCCACATCGTCCGTCGGATTCACGCTGTCCGGACCGACCCACCAACCCTTATGTAATCAGCCAGGCAACGGCCGGTATGGAGGACATATTCGTCGCGCGGATCATGTCGACGGAGCTCCACACGGCGAGCCCCGAGACGCTCGTCGAGGAGGCTGCCGAGGAGCTGCTCGCGAACGGCATCGGTTCGCTCGTCGTGACCGACGGCGACGGCCGGATCGAGGGGATCCTGACGACGACGGACTTCGTCGACATCGTCGCGAAGAGCCGGCCGAAAGCCGAGACGACGGTCTCCCGGTACATGTCGACCGACGTGGTGACCGTCGACCCCCAGACGACGATCCAGGAGGCGGCCGACACGATCGTCGAGTGCGGCTTTCACCACCTTCCGGTCGTCGACGGCGACGGCGTCGTCGTCGGCATGCTCACCACCTCCGACCTCGCTGCGTATCTCTCAGACCTCCGAGCGCCGACGCCGAGTTGACGCTCGTCGTGTGTGGCCGTCGGGCGAACTGCCACGCCGGACGGTCGTTCGGTCCGTCCGAGGCCGGGCCGGGTGCCGTGTGCACTCGAGACAAACCGCAAGACGGCGGCGAGGTGGGTCGAACCGGCTTTCGAAATGGTTTTAACCGCAACGAGCAAAGGAAACCGGTATAAGCGCCTTGCGCGTGAGCTACAACAATGAGCGAAGACAAACCTCACCAGAACCTGGCCATCATCGGTCACGTCGACCACGGGAAGTCCACCCTCGTCGGACGGCTCCTCTTCGAGACGGGGAGCGTACCCGAGCACGTGATCGAACAGCACCGGGAGGAGGCAAAGGAGAAGGGCAAAGGCGGCTTCGAGTTCGCCTACGTCATGGACAACCTCGCCGAGGAGCGAGAGCGCGGGGTCACCATCGACATCGCCCACCAGGAGTTCGACACGGACAAATACTACTTCACGATCGTCGACTGTCCCGGCCACCGTGACTTCGTGAAGAACATGATCACGGGGGCCTCCCAGGCCGACAACGCCGTCCTCGTCGTCGCCGCCGACGACGGCGTCGCGCCCCAGACACAGGAGCACGTCTTCCTGGCGCGCACCCTGGGCATCAACGAGCTCATCATCGGCGTCAACAAGATGGACGTCGTCGACTACAGCGAGGACACGTTCCGGGACGTCGTCTCCGAGGTCGAGCAGCTGCTCAAGCAGGTGCAGTTCCAGGTCGACGACGCCTCCTTCATCCCGATCTCGGCGTTCGAGGGCGACAACGTCGCCGAGGCCTCCGAGAACACGTCGTGGTACGACGGCCGCACCCTGCTGGAGGCGCTGAACGACCTCCCCGAGACGGAGCCGCCGACGGACGCCCCCCTGCGGCTGCCCATCCAGGACGTCTACACCATCTCCGGCATCGGCACCGTGCCGGTCGGCCGACTGGAGACCGGCGTGATGAAAACCGGCGACAACGTCTCCTTCCAGCCGTCGGACGTCGGCGGCGAGGTGAAGACGATCGAGATGCACCACGAGGAGGTGCCCCAGGCCGGCCCCGGCGACAACGTCGGGTTCAACGTCCGCGGCATCGGCAAAGACGACATCCGCCGTGGGGACGTCTGTGGCCCCGCCGACGATCCGCCGAGCGTCGCCGAGACGTTCCAGGCCCAGATCGTCGTCATGCAACACCCCTCCGTGATCACGGCCGGCTACACCCCGGTGTTCCACGCCCACACGGCCCAGGTCGCCTGTACCATCGAGTCCATCGACAAGAAGATGGACCCGGCGAGCGGCGAGGTCGCCGAGGAGAACCCCGACTTCATCCAGTCGGGCGACGCCGCCGTCGTCACCATCCGACCCCAAAAGCCACTCAGCATCGAGCCCTCGAGTGAGATCCCCGAGCTCGGGAGCTTCGCCATCCGTGACATGGGCCAGACCATCGCGGCCGGCAAGGTCCTCAGCGTCGACGAGAAATAGATGCAACAGGCACGCGTTCGTCTCGCGGGGACGAGCCCCGGGGACCTCGACGACATCTGTGCGGACGTCCGCGAGATCGCCAACAACACCGGCGTCAACCTCAGCGGACCGATCCCGCTGCCGACGAAGACCCTGGAGATTCCGACCCGGAAGTCCCCCGACGGCGAGGGGACGGCGACGTGGGAACACTGGGAGATGCGCGTCCACAAGCGCCTGATCGATCTGGACGCCGACGAACGCGCGCTGCGCCAGCTCATGCGCATCCAGGTCCCCAACGACGTCTCCATCGAGATCGTCCTCGAGGACTGATCCCCCGGCCGTTTTCCCCGACCGCCACGGGTGTGAGCGGCGCCCGAAAACAGTCCTTTCATACCGGTACCGGCCCAACGCCGGTCTATGGAACGGCGGAAGCCACCACGAACGAAGGAGGGCTGGTACGTCCTACACGAGTTTCTGACCGTCGACTGGGACGCCTGGCGGGAGGCCCCCGAACGGATCCAGCAGGGAGCGATCGAGGAGGGCGTCGAGTTCCTCACGGCCTGTGAGCGGGTCGAGGACGCCGAGGACGGCGACTCGGCGACGTTCGCGGTCCTCGGCCACGGGGCGGACCTGCTCGTGATGCACGTCCGGCCGACGATGGCCGACCTCGAGGCCCTCGAACGGCGGTTCGAGGGAACGGCGTTCGCCGCGTTCACCGAACGTGTGGACTCGTACGTCTCCGTCGCGGAGGTCTCCGACTACGTAACCGACGCCTACTTCGACGACGAGGACGTCGAGAGCGCGGGGCTGGCACGCTATCTCGAACAGAAGCTCCACCCGAAGATCCCCGACGCCGAGTACGTCAACTTCTACCCGATGGAGAAACGCCGGGATCCGGAGTACAACTGGTATGACCTCCCCTACGAGGAGCGAGCCGAGCACATGAGCTCCCACGGCGATATCGGGCGAAGCTACGGGGGGAAGGTGAGCCAGATCACCGCCGCCAGCATCGGCTTCGACGACTACGAGTGGAGCGTCTCGCTTTTCGCCAACGATCCGGCGAACATCAAGAACCTGCTCTATGAGATGCGGTTCGATCCCTCGACCTCGAAGTACGGCGGATTCGGCCGCTTCCACGTCGGCCGTCGGTTCCCGCCGGCCGACCTCGACGCGTACATGGCCGGCGAGGCGGTTCCACGCGACACAGACGAGAGCCCGGCGGGAGACGCCGAGGCCGAACTCGCGGCCCTCGGCGTCGACGTCGGCGAGGACGAACACCCGGTGGTCCTCCGCTCGACGGCCGACCCCGAGGAGCTCTCCGCGGAGGTCGACGGGCTGCGGGGGAGCTTCGATCACTACGACACCCACCTCGGGACGACCGTCCACGAGGTCACCGACGGCGAGAGCGCGGTCGTCAGCCGCTGGGAGACCGAGTCGGCGGCGGGCATCGCCGAGGGCTTTCTCGCCGAGCTACCGGGCGTGATCGACGACGACGCGGACGAGGGCCACGACGGGGCGGATGGCGGTCACGACGGAGCGGACGAGGGCCACGACGGTACCGGCCACGACGACGCGGACGGCGACGTCAGAGACGAACTCGAGGAGCTGGGCGTCTACGCCGGCAAACCCCACGGCGAGGACGTCCACGCGGTGGTGCTCTACTCCGAGGCCGACCCCGCGGAGCTGTTCGCGGAGGTCGACGGGCTGCGGGGGAGCTTCGATCACTACGACACCCACGTGAAGACGGCGGTGTACGAGGCCGACGACGCCGAGACGGCCATCGTCAGCCTCTGGGAGACCGAGTCGGCGGCGAACACCGCCGCGGGCTTTCTGACCGAGCTGCCCGGCATCGTCCGCCGGGCCGGCGAGGAGGCAGACAGCTGGGGGACGATGGGGATGTTCTACACCGTCAAACCCGACTACCACGGGGAGTTCGTCGGCACCTTCGAGGAGGTCGGCGCGCTGCTCTCGGGGATGGACGGCCACCGGCGGACCGACCTGCTGGCCAACCGCGAGGACGAAAACGACATGTTCATCGCCAGCCGCTGGGACTCCCGGGAGGACGCGATGGCCTTCTTCCGCAGCGACGCCTTCTCCGAGACGGTCCAGTGGGGACGCGAGGTGCTGACCGACCGACCACGCCACGTCTTCCTGGCCTGAGATCCCGGTCGACTCACACCACCGCCGGCCGGCCGCGTCGAGCGATCAGATCGGCCCGTCCCGGTCGTAAAAGAGGTAGCCGGCGACGCCGGCGAGCCCGAACGCCAGCGTCAGGTACGGCCACGCGCCGACGTCCCGGCCGGTGAGCGTCGCGTGGGCCGTCACGCAGATCGCGAAGCCGACGTGGGCGACCGCGGTCGCGACGAGGAAGCTCGTGACGTCCATCGGGCGTGAGGTGGGGGCCGTCGATCAAATCCGTTTCGGAGCCGCCCGGACGGCGGCGAGCCGAGGCGGTCGGACCCCGGCCCGGAGTCGCCGGAACGGCGCGTCGACCCGCCGACGCGGGGGATAGCCGACGGCGGCTGATCGACGTGTTTTTGGGCGCCGGTCCTCTCCGGGCAGACATGGCCAGTTTCACCGTCGTCGTCGGCGACCCCGAGACGGGAACCTCACACCGCTTCGAGGCGGACGGACAGGACGCGAACCGCTTTCTCGGCAAGTCCATCGGCGAGGAAGTCGACGGGGGTGCCGTCGGCCTCGACGGCTACACCCTCGAGATCACCGGCGGCTCGGACGAGGCGGGTCGACCGATGAACGAGGGCGTCGTCGGCTCACAGCTCAAGGAGGTGTTGATGACCGGCAGACAGAGCGGCTATCGGCCCCGTCGTGACGGCGAACGGCGCCGGATCACGGTCCGCGGCCGGGAGGTCTCAGACACCACGGCCCAGGTGAACACGACGATCGTCGAGCGCGGGGACGTCGACGTCGCGGAGTTGCTCGACGGCGACGAGTGAGATGGCCGACCGCGTTCCGAGCGACCACCCCTCGATCGACACCGTCAGGGGGACCCTCGCCGAGACGCCCGCCGGG
>PUPA01000203.1 GCA_003552885.1 Natrialbaceae archaeon | reverse complement strand
TCGAGGGGGTCATCGTCGACAAAGAGCGCGTCTCCGAGAACATGCCCTACTTCGTCGAGGACGCGAACGTCGCCATCGTCGACGGCGCCCTCGAGGTCAAAGAGACCGAGATCGACGCCGAGGTCTCGGTGACCGACCCCGACCAGCTCCAGGAGTTCATGGACCAGGAGGAAGCCCAGCTCCGGGAGATGGTCGACGCGCTCGTCGAGGCCGGCGCCGACGCCGTCTTCGTCGACAAGGGCATCGACGACATGGCCCAGCACTTCCTCGCCCAGGAGGGGATCCTCGCGGTCCGCCGGGTCAAAGACTCCGACGCGAAACGCATCGCGCGTGCCACGGGCGCGAAAGCCGTCTCGAACGTCGAAGAGATCACCGAAGACGACCTCGGCTTCGCCGGCAGCGTCGCCCAGAAGGACATCGCGGGCGACCAGCGGATCTTCATCGAGGACGTCGAGGACGCCAAATCGGTCACCCTGATCCTCCGTGGGGGTACCGAACACGTCATCGACGAGGTCGACCGTGCCATCGAGGACTCCCTCGGCGTCGTCCGCACGACGATCGAGGACGGCAAAGTCGTCGCGGGCGGGGGCTCCCCCGAGGTCGAGCTCTCGCTCGAACTGCGTGATTACGCCGACAGCGTCGGCGGCCGCGAGCAGCTCGCGATCGAGGCGTTCGCCGACGCCCTCGAGATCATCCCGCGGACCCTCGCGGAGAACGCCGGGCTAGACCCCATCGACTCGCTAGTCGAACTGCGCAGCGCCCACGACGGCGGTCAGCTCGCCGCCGGACTGGACGCCTACACCGGTGAGACGATCGACATGGCCGAGGAGGGCGTCTACGAACCCCTCCGCGTGAAGACCCAGGCGCTCGAGTCGGCGACCGAGGCCGCGGTCATGCTGCTCCGGATCGACGACGTCATCGCCGCCGGCGAGCTCAAAGGCGGGAGCTCCGACGACGACGACGACGAGGAGATGCCTGGCGGCCCCGGTGGTATGGGCGGTGGCATGGGCGGTATGGGCGGTGGCATGGGCGGCATGATGTAAGGCCGGTCACGAATCGTCGACCCGTCCTCCGGACGCCCCCGCCGGGGCGGGGACCACACCTTTACCGATCGTCGGCAGTTCGGACGATATTTTTCACCAGTTTCGGGGCGGAACTCCCGGGCTCGACTCGTGAGCGATCGCCGATCACCCGGACCGTCCGAACGGGCCGTAGGCTCGAAGGGAGCAATGGCCTCCGAGACGTTGGATACGAGACGAGTAGGTCAGCGAGATAGCGCGAGACGCCGGTCGGATCCGTCGAGGGGAGCCGAGGCTACTGGCGGGCAGGCGTAGCGTAGAAGACGCTCAGTTCTCCTCGTCGTCCTCGTCGTCCTCGCCACGGGCGAAGGCCGCGGCCTCGGTTGGGGCCTCGGCCGTCGCGCTCGGGCCCTCGATCAGCGACTCGAAGTCGTCGACTTCGTCGTACTGGTCGCGGTAGACGAGCGCCGCCTTCCCGAGCGGCGTGATCTCGTACAGCCCCGACCGTTCGGCGGGACCGATCTTTCGGACCAGTCCGTAGTCCTCGAGGACCGGAAGGCGTGTGTTGATGTTCTTTCGGCTCTTGCCGGTGTGGGCGGCGAGGTTCGTCGCGACGTTCCGACCTTTCGCTTCGAGCTGCTCGAGGATCAGAAAGTCGGTTGGCTGTCTGAGTTTCACGGGCGTTCACTTCCTCTGTACCCACCTGTTGTTTCCGATGGTAACTAATACTTTCGGCTCTCCACACGAAGTGTTGCCAACGGCTATTGTGATCGGTATTTTTAAGTGGGTCGCACGATACGGAACAGGTGGGCGTGGACGGAGGCAACCCCCCTTCCCCACACCGGTCGACACCCGTCGGAGACGACCCCCACCCCACCGACGTCGGCCGACCCCGAACTCCGCCACCCCCTTTTACCGCGGCACGACCCCCACTCGGCCACTCGTCGGTCGGGAGACGTAGCCACCGCGTGAGCCGCGGGCTCAGCCCGTCCGGGCGGGCGGGACGAGTAACACGTTCCCGTTCGCCCGAGCGACGACGTCCTCGGAGACGCTGCCGAGCAACAGCCGTCGGAGCCGGCTGTGTCCACGCGAGCCGATCAGGGTGGTCGTCGGCCGGTGGCGCTCCTCTGCGGCGAGGATCTCCGCGGACGGATCGCCACGGCGGAGTTCGGTGTGCGTCTCGAGCCCCCAGCCTTCGAGGCGGTCTGCCAGCTCGGCTAGGCGGGCCTCGGGGCCGTCCTCGTCGGTCACGTCGGGGTCTTTCGGCGTCCCCACGTGGATCAGCGTCGCCTCCCGGGCCGCGTGACGCAGGTACGAGAACGCCTCGAACGCGCGGTCGGCGTTCTCCGAAAAGTCGGTCGCATACAGCACGCGCTGGAAGAGGTACGTCCTGACGACGTCGGGATCGTCGGTCACACGTTCGATCCGGTTTACCAGCAACGGGGTGACCGTCGTCCGGGCGAGGTTGCGTGCCGTCGAGCCGATCAGCCGGTTCTCCAGTGGACTCTTCCCCCGGGAGCCGACGACGGTCAGGTCCGCGCCGATCGTGCCCGCGATGCCGATGATCCGTCGGTGGGGAGTTCCCCTGACGACGTGGCTCTCGACGGCGAAGCCGGCGTCCTCGATCACCCGCCGGTACCGCTCGAGGGCACGCTCGCGACGGCGCTCGAAGTCGATGCCGGGCATCCCCGAGTGGACGTTCGAGGGGATCACCGTCACCAGGTGGATCTCCTCGACCCCGATACACTCGAGACAGCCGAGCGAGGTCTGGCTCTCGATCGCCGCCTCGCTGGCCGCCGAGAGGTCAGTGGCCAGTACTGCCTTCATATCCCCGGTACGGGCCGGGCGTATAATATTGTTTTGTTTGCCCAATACATCACCCGTGGATCGGTCCCCTCGGGTGGCGAGCGGCGACGCCAGCGGTTCCATCTGTGGCGTCGAGGTGGCGAGCGGTCGCGTCTACCGGTTGGAGCCGCGATTGCACGTGGTACACAAAATTCTTATAACGCCGGGGTGCGTACGTGCGATCCAGACAATGGCAGCTTCGATGTCGGAGTACCTCCAGCAGGACATGCAGTGTGAGGGGCTGTTGGAGTGTATCCACGGGCTCAAACAGCTCGACAAGGAGTGCTTTCGGGCGCTCGTCGAGAGCGAGGAGCCGCTGACGATCGACGAGGTCGCCGCCCGGGTCGATCGGGAGCGGTCGACGGCGTACCG
>PUPA01000228.1 GCA_003552885.1 Natrialbaceae archaeon | reverse complement strand
CCCGAATCTTAAGCCGTCGGCCGACGGATCACCGGGCATGTACGACGACGAGGAGCTCTCCGCGATCCGCGAGGAGCGAAAACGGTGGGAACGCGAGCGCCTGGAGCCCACCCTCGAGCGGGTCGGCGAGCGGTCCGAGCGCTTTGCCACCGTCTCGAACCTCGAGGTCGACCGCCTCTACACCCCCGAGGACGTCGCCGACCTCGACTATCGTGAGGATCTCGGCTTCCCCGGCGAGGAGCCGTACACCCGCGGGGCGTACCCGACGATGTACCGCGGCCGGACGTGGACGATGCGCCAGTTCGCTGGCTTCGGGACGGCGACGGAGACGAACGAGCGCTTTCAGTACCTGATCGAGGAGGGCCAGACCGGGCTCTCGACGGCGTTCGACATGCCCTCGCTCATGGGACTCGACTCGGACGACCCGATGAGCGACGGCGAGGTCGGCAAGGAGGGCGTCGCCGTCGACAGCCTCCGTGACGTAGAGACCCTCTTCGAGGGCATCGACCTCCGGGAGGTGTCGACGAGTTTCACGATCAACCCCTCCGCACCCGTCGTCTACGCGATGTACGTCGCGCTGGCCGACCGACGGGGAATCCCCCGCGAGGAGCTCCGTGGCACACTCCAGAACGACATGCTAAAGGAGTTCATCGCCCAGAAAGAGTGGGTGGTCCCGCCGGAGCCGTCGCTGAAGCTCGTCACCGACGTCGTCGAGTTCGCCACCGAGGAGACCCCGAAGTTCCACCCCATCTCCGTCTCCGGCTACCACATCCGGGAGGCCGGCTCGACGGCCGTCCAGGAGCTCGCGTTTACCCTCGCGGACGGTTTCGCCTACGTCGAGGACGCGATCGACCGCGGGCTCGCGGTCGACGAGTTCGCCCCGCGGCTCTCTTTTTTCTTCAACTGTCACAACTCCTTTTTCGAGGAGATCGCGAAGTTCCGGGCCGCCAGACGGATCTACGCCCGCGTGATGGGCGAGTGGTACGACGCCGAACGGGCCGACTCGAGGCGGCTGAAGTTTCACACCCAGACCGCCGGTCAGAGCCTGACCGCCCAGCAGCCGCTCAACAACGTCGCCCGCGTGACCGTCCAGGCGCTCGCCGGCGTGCTCGGGGGGACCCAGAGCCTCCACACCAACAGCTTCGACGAGGCCCTCGCGTTGCCGGGCGAGGAGGCCGTCCGCGTCGCCTTGCGCACCCAGCAGGTCATCGCCGAGGAGTCGGGCGTCGCCGACGTCGTCGACCCGCTCGGTGGCAGCTTCGCCGTCGAGGCACTGACCGACGAGATCGAGGAGGGGGCGATGGCGTACATCGAGGCGATCCGCGATCGCGGCGACGGATCGGTCCGCGACGGCGTCCTCGCCGGCATCGAGGACGGCTACTTCCTCCGGGAGATCCAGGAGGCCTCCTACGAGTACCAACAACGGGTCGAGGCCGGCGAGGATGTCGTCGTCGGCGTCAACGCGTACACGATCGAAGAGGACACGAGCCCCGAGATCCTCCGGGTCGAAGAGAGGGCCCAGGAACGGCAGCTCGACCGGCTCGCGGACGTGAGAGCCGACCGCGACGAGGCGGCCGTCGAGGCCGCCCTCGACGCCCTCGACGGGGCAGTAGACCGCGGGGAGAACACGATCCCGTACATCGTCGACGCCGTGGAGGCGTACGCGACGATGGGCGAGATCATGGGCCGGTTCGAGGAGCGGTACGGGAGCTACACCGAACAGGTCGGGCCCGCCTGACCGCCGACGGCGGTTTTCCCCATCCGGCGGTGGCTGGTCTGTAGGCGGTTCGGAATCCGGCCGCGGACGGGGCGGGCAGGCACGAAGCACCTGTCCGGCCGGTCACGCCGCTTGGCAACACGACGAAGGTGTCACAGAACGGCTCTCGTCCCCTCCCCCGTAGCTACCAGACGAGTAGTAAGCACAGGCCGAGTAGTTACCCAACGATCCATCTCTCGCGATATTGTTAAAAGCGGCATACAGAGCGTGTATCTTCCACGAGCTGGTCCGGTCTATTCGGCTCGGAACTCGGTCGATTTGATCGGCCACCCTCGTGGGAAGTCAAGTATCTGTGCCACGTCCGCGTCCCGTGTTCATCACTGGCTGAATTAAATCCCGGACTTCTGTCAGAAGGCGTGTGACCGACCCGGGGGATGAACACAGCGCGGGGCAGAGCTCGGCGATTCCAGAGAGCCCAAGAGTCGTCTTGACCGAAGAGTAATTCTCGATCGGGTGCAGGTAGCGTACGATGACTGACGAGGGTCCGATCGCTGTGGCTGAAGCCGAAGCCGACGGTGTCTCCCCTCCACCGACACCAGCGGGGTACGACGACCCCTATCAGTTCGAGTATCCCAAACTGGTCCTCGTCGTGGGTTCGACGGTACTCGGGCTCCTCTCTGTCGTCGTCTACGGGTGGTTTTTGATCCAGTCACAGGGCCAGGAGGCGCTGTTTTTCGTTTTCGAGATCGAGACGGAAGAAGGGATCGGCACCGGGTTCGATCTCGTCGGGATGGCGATCCCCCTGGTAGTCGCGTTTCTGACCGTCGCCGTGGTCCACGAACTGCTCCACGGCGTAGTGTATCAGCGCCTCGGCTACGACGTGAGCTACGGTGTCTACTGGCAGTTCGGGGCGGTGTACGCGGCGGTGTTTCACCAGTTCCACACCCGCGAGCACAACCTCTGGGTCGGGATCGCACCGTTGGCGATCATCACGATCGTCTGTCTGCCGTTGCTCGCGGTGCCCAACCCGTTGGTCGCTACGTCGGCGTTGTTCGCCCTGGCGTTGAACACCGGCGGTTCGATGGGCGATATCTACGCCCTCTGGCGGTTCTATCGGATGCCCCAGGGAACAGTCTTCTACGATATCAACATGGACAACATGTACGTGTTCGAACCGAACTGACGTACCGAAGACGCAGGCTTTCACTTTTCATGTCGTGTCCATCGGAACACACGACACGATAAACGTGACCGGAAACCACAATGTCGTTAGGTCGGTCTGGATGGTCATCACTGCCAGGTAACCGAAGATCGCTGCGTACACGATGGATCGGCCAACGAGTGGGACAACCGAAACGAGACCAGTTACTACCCCGACACCGAGCTCCTGACCTGAGATGTCGGGCGTTCTCTGCCCGGTCCGCCGATCCCTCGCGCGGACGCCCGCGGTCGTGTTCGCGTCCGGCCGCCGCCGGGACGTGGCGGCCGTCCTCGCGTCCACCGGCGTCGCCTACCTGCTCGTCTACCTGTACGCGATCGGGG